>SCVU01000683.1 GCA_004296785.1 Planctomycetota bacterium | reverse complement strand
CTGCCGCTGTCGCGCTTCGATCCGGCGGCGCTGCGCGTCGCCGGTCCGCCGCCGGTGCTGTACTGCCGCACCGGTCGCCGTTCCGCGGAGGCCGCCGAGCGGATGCTGCGCGCGGGTTGGACGGAGGCGCACCACCTCAGCGGCGGGATCGAAGCGTGGAAGGCGGCGGGGCTCGCGGTCGTGCGCGATCCGCACGCGCCGCTGCCGATCATGCGGCAGGTGCAGATCACGGCGGGCTCGCTCGTGCTCGTCGGCTGCGCGCTCGGGTGGCTCGTGCACCCGGCGTTCTACGGGCTCGCGGCGTTCGTCGGCGCGGGCCTGACGATGGCGGGGCTGAGCGGCTGGTGCGGGATGGCGCACCTGCTCGAGCGGATGCCGTGGAACGCGCGCGGTCCGAGCGCACGCTGAACGTCGACCGCTCGACGCGCCGCGCGTATGCTCGCGCCGGAAGGAACCGACCGAGCACCATGGACACGCGCGAACTCGACCAGCTCTGCATCAACACGATCCGCACGCTCTCGATCGACGCCGTGCAGAAGGCGAACAGCGGCCACCCCGGCCTGCCGCTCGGCGCCGCGCCGATGGCGTACGTGCTGTGGCACAAGCACCTCAAGCACGACCCCGCCGAGCCGAAGTGGGCCGATCGCGATCGCTTCGTGCTCAGCGCGGGCCACGGCTCGATGCTGCTGTACAGCATGCTGCACCTCACCGGCTACGCGCTGTCGATGGACGACCTGAAGGCGTTCCGCCAGTGGGGCTCGAAGACGCCCGGTCACCCCGAGTACGGCCACACGCTCGGCGTCGAAGCGACCACCGGTCCGCTCGGTCAGGGCACCGCGAACGCGGTCGGCATGGCGATCGCCGAGCGCTGGCTCGCGGCGCGCTACAACCGCCCGGGCCACACGATCGTCGATCACCACACGTACGCGCTCGCCGGTGACGGCGACTTGATGGAAGGGATCTCGGCGGAAGCGGCGTCGCTCGCCGGACACCTCGGCCTCGGCAAGCTCGTGATGCTGTACGACAGCAACGACGTCACGCTCGACGGGCCCGCGTCGATGTCGTTCGGCGAGGACGTCGCGGCGCGCTACGCGAGCTACGGCTGGCAGGTGCTGCGCGTCGACGACGGCGACCGCGATCTCGCGGCGCTCGACCGCGCGATCGCGAGCGCGAAGGCCGAGACCGCGAAGCCCTCGCTGATCATCGTGCGCACGACGATCGGCTTCGGCGCGCCGAAGCAGGGCACGTGCAAGGTGCACGGCGCTCCGCTCGGCGCCGACGGCGTGAAGGAGACGAAGAAGGCGCTCGGCTGGGATCCCGAAGCGCAGTTCCTCGTGCCCGACGCGGCCGGCAAGCAGCTGCGCTCGGCGCTCGAGCGCGGCGCGGCGGCGCGCAAGGACTGGCAAGCGCGCTTCGACGCGTGGGCGAAGGCGCATCCGGAGCTCGCGAACGAGTGGAAGACCGCGTGGGCGAACGAGCTGCCGAAGGGCTGGGAGAACGCGCTGCCCGCGTTCGCGAAGGGCAGCGATCCCGCCACGCGCGAGGCCGGCGGCAAGGTGCTGAACGCGATCGCGGCGAAGGTGCCGTGGCTGATCGGCGGCGACGCGGACCTGTCGGAGTCGACGAAGACCGCGATCGAGGGCTCGGGCAATCTGTCGGGCCGCGACGGCGCCGGCCGCAACATCCGCTACGGCGTGCGCGAGCACGCGATGGGCGCGATCGCCAACGGCATCGCGTACCACGGCGGCGCGCGCACCTACACCGCGACGTTCTTCGTGTTCTCCGACTACATGCGGCCGGCGATTCGCCTCGCCGCGATGAACCACCTGCCAGTCGTGTTCGTGTTCACGCACGACTCGGTGGCGCTCGGTGAGGACGGTCCGACGCACCAGCCGATCGAGCACCTCGCGGCGCTGCGCGCGATCCCGAACCTGCACGTCGTGCGTCCGTGCGACGGCAACGAGACCGCCGAGGCGTGGCGCCACTGCCTCGAGCGCACGGGCGGGCCGAGCGTGCTCGTGCTGTCGCGCCAGAAGCTGCCGGTGGTCGAGCCGCGCCAGGCCGGCGGCGCGCTGCGCGGCGGCTACGTGATCGCGGAAGCCGCGGGCGGCGCGCCGCGCGCGCTGCTGATCGCGAGCGGCTCGGAGGTCGGCGTCGCGCTCGCCGCGCAGCGCGAGCTCGCGGCCGAGGGCATCGCGGCGCGCGTCGTGTCGCTGCCGTGCTGGGAGTCGTTCGCCGCGCAGCCGCAGGCGTACCGCGACGCGGTGCTGCCGCCGAGCGTGCGCGCGCGCGTGTCGATCGAGGCCGGCGCGACGTTCGGCTGGCAACGCTGGATCGGCGAGCACGGGATCGCGCTCGGCATCGATCGCTTCGGCGCGTCGGCGCCGGGCAACGTGAATCTCGAGAAGCTCGGGATCACGAGCGCGCGCGCGGCGGCGGCGGTGCGCGAGCTGTTGCTGAAGAACGCGACGCCGGCGCTGCCGGTGCGCTGACGCGCGCGGCGCTCAGTGCGCGTCCGACTTGTCGGGCGCGGCGGTCGGCAGCTTCGGCGGCTGCGCGGACGTGCGTCCATCCGGCCGCTGGTTCGCGGTGTGCTGCTGCGCGCCGTTCGACAGCCGCGCGAGTGCCGCACGACAGTCGGGGTTCGCGAGCTCGGCGCCGTGCGCGTAGACCTCGCGTGCGTGCTTCGGATCGAGCGGCCGCCCGTGCCCTGTTTCGCAGGCACGTCCGAGCAGGAAGCAGAGCGCGCCGTGCGCGGGAGTCGAGCCCGAGCCCGCGCACTCGCTCTCGATGCGCTCGAACGCGCGCGTGACGCTCGCCGTTTCCGCGGCGCTCGGCGCTTCGAGGAACAGCTTCGCGATGTTGGCCGAGGCCGAGAGGCTCCCCAGGCGGCTCGCTCGGCCGAAGAACTTCATCGACAGCTCGGCGTCGCGCGGCACGATCTGCCCTTGCGCGTAGATCACGCCGAGCTCGTTCAGCGCGGCGGTGTCCTCGAAGCGGCCGCGGAAGCGCAGCACGTCGATCATCCCCTTGGCGGCGTTGGGCCGCCCCTCGTCGAGCGCCTTGCGCCAGAACTCGTAGGTCGTGCCCTCGTGCGGCGCCTCGACGAAGCCGGTCGACCACATCGTCGCGAACAACGCGACCCACACGCCCATGTGCGCGAGATTGAGCCGCCGCGGCTGGAACGCGCTTTCGATGCGGCGCACGAAGTCGAACATGCGGCTGGCGGCGACGCGATCGATCCAGCGCACGCTCAGGTTGAGCAGCGGGATCGGCAGCAGCTTGTCGTAGATCGTGTACGAGTCGAAGTACGCGAAGATGCCGTAGCCGACGAAGGTCAGCACGCCGTAGAGCACGCCGAAGAGCGCCTTGCCCGTGTTGGTCCGCGGCGTCGTCGCCGGATCGGTCATCAACAGGTGCATGCCGAGGAACACCGGCGCGGGGATGTTCGACGTGACGAAGTGGTACGTGCCGGTGCTCCACGTGTGCACGAGGCCGAGCGCGGCGAGCGTGCCCACGGCGCACAGCGTCATCAGCGTGACTGAGAAGAAGTACTGCACGACCAACCCGAGCAGGAAGATCAGCGAGTAGATGTACGTCGGCTGGTTGAGCGTGTCGGCGATCTGGCTCGCCCACGTGTAGTGCGTCGTGTCGGTCGCGAGCAGCACGACCGCGAACGCCGAGATGCAGAACGCCGACGGATTGAAGATGTGGACCTTGCGCGGCCCGCCGCGGTTCCAGCGGATGAATTCCTTGCCCAGCGCGGCCGTCGCGATCAGCGCGAACTGGAACACGTACCAGTCCGGCCGGAACCACAGGAAGATGTTCGTGCTGAGGATGATCGGCAGCGGCCCGAACCCGAGCCGCCACTTGCGGCCGCGCGACCACGTCAGCAAGCCTTCGAAGCCGTAGTAGAAGACGAGCTGCGCGATGAACAGCGGCAGCTGCGCGTAGACCTCGCGGAAGTACCAGCCCCAGTACAGGTAGATGCAGATCTGGACGCTGCCCTGGATGTAGTGCGACTTCGCCGGCGGGAAGAGCTCGACGCCGAAGCGCTGGCCCCACAGCGCCGCACCGCTCCACAACAGGATCGTCCACGCGCCGAGCAGTCCGGCCGCCGCGAAGAACGCGAACGCGAGTCGCGGATTCGAGTGGATGGTCTCGAGCCGCGTGAACGCGCACAGCAGCGCGGCGACCACGACCGGGATCCACGGAAAGCGCTGCCAGCGCGGCGTCGCCGCGCTCCCGTCTTGCGGCGCCGGCGCGTGGGCACGCGCCGCCGATGCGTGATCCTTCATGAGCTACTCGCTGTCGATCGCTGCGTCGGGTCGCACGCGCTTGCGGCGCCCCGCATCAACGCTATCCCGGGTTTCCGCAACCGTCCAATCGCGCGCGTTCAGTTGCCCGGCGCGCCCTGCGCGGCGCGCGCGCCGTCGAGGCGCCTGACGCAGCTGCAGCTCAGCTCGTCGCCGCTCGCGCAGCCGCGCTCGTAGTGCATCCGCGCCTTGGCCGGATCCAGCGGCCGCCCGTGCCCCTCTTCGTAGGCGCGACCGAGCAACTGGTGCATGCTGCCCTGCGTCGCGTCGCTGACGCCCGCGGCGCACGCGCGCTCGATCTGATCGAACGCGAGCTTGACCACGACGCCTTCCTTCGCCGCCGGCGCGTCGAGGAACAGCTTGGCGATGTTGGCGGACGAAGCGACGTCGCCGAGCTTGCACGCCATGCCGAAGTAGCGCAGCGCCTTCGCGGGGTCCTTCTCGACGAACTTGCCCTGCGCGTAGATCACGCCGAGCTCGTTCAGCGCGGCGGCGTTGTCGTTGCGCCCTTCGAACAGCAGCGTGTTCACGAGTCCCTTCGCGGCGCCCGGACGCCCTTCGTCCAGCGCCTTCTTCCAGAACGCGTAGGTCGAGCCCTCGTGCGGCGCCTCGACGAAACCGGTGCTCAGCATCACCGCGAACAGCACGGCCCACGCGCTCATCGCGGTCAGGTTCAGGCGGCGCGGCTGGAACGCGCGCTCGATGCGCCGAATGAAGTCGAACGCACGGCTCGCGGCGACGCGATCGATCCAGCGCACGCACAGGTTCAGCACCGGGATCGGCAGCAGCTTGTCGTACACCGTGTACGTGTCGAAGTGCGAGAGGATCCCGTACGCGACGAAGGTCAGCACGCCGTACACCGAGCCGAAGATCACCCGCCCGACGTTGCTCCGCGGCGACGTCGCCGGGTCGGTCATCAGCAGGTGCAGCCCGAGGAACACGAGCGCCGGGATGTTCGAC
>SCVU01000011.1 GCA_004296785.1 Planctomycetota bacterium | reverse complement strand
GGCGCTCCCGTCGGCCGCCTCCGCGCCGAGGTACAGCGGCGCGCCGCTCGCCAGGCCGAGCGCGGCGAGATCGAGCTGCAGCGCGTCGACCGCGTGCGTGCCGCGCAGCTCCAGCGCGTTCGCGCCCGGCACGCGCTCGACGCGGTAGCGCGCGATGCTGGCGGCCGGCGCGGCGAGCAGTTTCGTCGCGAGCCAAGTCCCCGGCCGATCCGCGTGCAGCGACTGCGCGGCGGGCAGCGCGCCGAGCGGCTTGTGCTCGAGGAACGCGAGCGCGTCGACCATGTCGAGCGTGCTCCACACGTGCTGCGCGCCGCCGTTGACCGTCGACAGCACCGCGTTCGCGCCGCGCGCGGTGAGGAACGCGTGCAGCTTCTGCGTCTGAGCGACGAGGCTCGTCTCCGTGTCCTGCAGATTGCAGTGCAGGTACAGCGGCACGTGCAGCAGGTTCTCGATCGACGCGCGCGCCGGATCGATCGCGCCGCCGACGAGCGGCGCCGGGCTGACGCGCTCGTACGCGAACGGCTGGTCGCCCGGCGCGCCGCCGAAGTGATCGGCGTCGGCGAGGATCGACTTCAGCAGCGCGTCGCCGTCGTCGTACTGCTTCGCGACGTCGATCGGGCCCGAGTGATCGACGATGCCGGCGAAGCGGAAGCCGCTCGGATCCTGGTGCCGCATCCCGAACGACAGCGCGTTCAACCCGCCCATCGAGAATCCGACGCCCCACAGCCGCGTGCGGTCGATCGGCAGGTAGCCGTCGATGAACTCGAGCACCGCGACGAGCGCCGTCTGCGCGTCGACGTTCGCGTAGTTCGTGTCGACGAGTCCGTACGCCGCGATCAGCACCCAGCCGCGCTCCTGGCACAGCGCGGGCAGCGCGGTCGCCTGGAACGGGCTCTTCTCGCTGACGCCGTACGGATGGAACGCGACGACGGTCGGCGTCGGGCCGGCGCCGAGCGCGGCGAGCGGGAACTGCACGAGGAAGCGCTCGGCCTTGCCGTCGATCCCGGTCAGCGACGGCCACAGGATCACCTCGGCGGTCGGATCGCTCGAGTAGCCGGGCACGAGGCGCGCCTGGAAGCCCGGATCGACGAGCGTCTTCCAACCGCCGGTGCGGCCGAGCGGAACGCGCACGAGCCCGCGGTCGTCGGCGCTGAATTCCCACGTGAACGGCTTGCCGAGCGTGAGCGGCGGGAGCTTGGCCTGCAGCTCGGGCTTCGGTTGCTGCTGGGAGTTCGCCTGCTGGCCTCGCGCGAACGCGCCGGCGCTGAGCGCGACGCCGAGCAGGAGCGCGCCGAGCGCTCGGCGAAACGTGGGGGAGGCGAGCATGGGGAGACGGGGCGGCGGCGCCGGGAGACGGCGTACGAGCCGAGGGAATCGGAAGGCCGGGCTCTCGATCTGGAACGCGAGGACGTCGACTGCAAGGGGCGGCGTCGCATCCACCGGGCGATTCTTTCCGAGCCCCGCGCCGCTACCCTCAATCCGCGTGAGCTCCGCCGCCGCCCCCGCTCCCTACTTCCGCCAGCTCCTCGCCGGCCGCGACTTCGCGCACGCGAATCAGGTCGCCGGCCAGATGGTCAACTTCGTCTACCTGATCGGCGATCGGGCGGCGGGCGAGTGCGTGGTCGTCGACCCGGCCTACGCGATCGACGAACTCGTGCGCATCGCCGCGCAGGACGGGCTGCGCATCACCGGCGCGCTGGCGACGCACTACCACCCCGACCACGTCGGCGGCGATCTGTTCGGCCACGACGTGCAGGGCATCGCGCGGCTGCTCGAGCTCGTGTCGGTGCCGATCCACTGCCAGCGCGCCGAAGCGCCGTGGATCCAGCGCATGACCGGTGTCGGCGCATCCGAGCTCGCGCTGCACGACAGCGGCGACGAGCTCGCGGTCGGCGCGACGCGCATCCGGCTGATCCACACGCCCGGCCACACGCCGGGCAGCCAGTGCTTCCTCGTCGACGACAAGCTCGTCGCGGGCGACACGCTGTTCCTGTCCGGCTGCGGTCGCACCGATCTGCCCGGCGGAAGCGCGCGCGAGCTGTACCTGTCGCTGACGCAGCGGCTCGCACAGGTGCCCGACACGGCGACGCTCTATCCGGGCCACCTGTACGACCCGCGGCCGTCGGCGCCGCTCGGCGAGGTGCGCCGTTCGAATCCGATGTACTCGTTCCGCAACCTCGACGAGTGGCTGGAGCAGTCGGGTGCCGCGTTCTGAGTCGCCGCTCGCGGGGCGCGCGGCGCACCGCGAGCGCACGTGCGCGACCGTCGCGCCGTCGACTTCGTTCCAGGTCTTCCGCGCGCTCAACGATCCCGCGCTCGCCGCGCACGCGCACCACAAGGGCCGCATCGACGCGCGCGCGCTCGCGGCGGCGGGCGGCGCGCGTCTCGAAGACAAGCTCGTGCGCGCGCTGATCGCGCGCGAGGCGCTGCCCGCGAAGGAGGTGTGGGAGTCCTTCGAGGTGTTCGCGCGCGCGCGGCGCGCGCTGCGCGGCAAGTGCGTCGTCGACGTGTGCTGCGGGCACGGGCTCGCCGGCCTGTTGTTCGCCGTGTTCGAGCGCTCACTCGACGAGGTCGTGCTCGTCGACGAGCGCGAGCCCGCGAATCACGCCGCCGTGCTCGCCGCGGTCGCCGACGTCGCGCCGTGGGTGCCGGCGAAGGTGCGCTGGGTGCGCGCGAGCCTGAAGAGCGCGCTGCCCGCGCTGCCGCGCGGCGCCGCGCTGCTCGCCGTGCACGCGTGCGGCGTGCGCACCGATCGCGCGCTCGAGGCGGCGATCGCCGCGCGCGTGCCGCTGGTCGCGGTGCCGTGCTGCTACGAGGGCACCGCGCACCGGCTGTCGCGCGGGCTCGTGCAGGCGCTCGGCGTCGTGCTGGCGGTCGACGTCGACCGCACGTACCGGCTCGAGCGCGCGGGCTTCCGCGTGCGCTGGACGTCACTCCCAGCCGCGATCACGCCGATGAACCGCGTGATCGTCGCGCAGCCCGACGCGCGCTGAACGCGGTTACGCCGGGCAGCGGCGCGGGTATGCTCAGCGGGCCGTGCCTGGTCAGGAGCTGGCGCAACGCGCCGGGAGTTCGATGTCGAAGCCGCTGCCGTGGATCGCGTTCGGAATCCTGCTCGCACTGCTGTGCGGCGTCGCGGGCGCGGTCGCGTCGCAGTGGCTCGCCTCGCCGCGGATCGGCGCGGAGGGCGCACAGCCGCGCGCAGCGGGCGCGGACCCGGCGCTCGCCGCCGCGCTCGCGGAGCTCGCGCGCGAGGTCGGCGCGCTGCGCATCGACATGAAGAACGGCGCGCTGAGCGGCGCGGACGGGAGTCCGGGCGTGCGCGCGTCGACCGATGCGCCGACGCCGCTCTCCGCCGACAAGCTCGAAGCGCTGCTCTTGCGCGTCGCGAATGCGCTCGAGCGCAGCTCGGGCGTCGCGTCCGCGCAGAGCTTCGAGGCCGAGCTCGCGCTGCGACCGACCGGCGCGACGGCGCCGGGCACGCTCGCGGCGCTGCAAGTCGCGACCGCGTACGACTACGACCGGCTGCTGCTCGAGCACAAGTTCTGGAGCTACCAGCGACTGCTGCAGCGCTACGGCACGCCCGATCGGATCACGGCCGACGGACCGACGTGCACGTTCG
>SCVU01000682.1 GCA_004296785.1 Planctomycetota bacterium | reverse complement strand
TCGAGCTCGCGGCGATCGACTGCAGCGAGTCGCTGGGCTCGCCGCAGGTCGGCGGCACCGAGCTCGCGCTGCGCGCGTGGGAGGCCGCCCGATGAGCGCCGGCGGACAGCCGATCGACCTCGCGGCGCTCGCGCGTCCCGCGGCGCCCGCGCGACAGCCGGCGGCGCAGGCAGGGCCGCCGCGGCGCCGGCGACTCGGCTTGTGGATCGTGCTCGCGCTCGTGCTCGCGTTCGGCGCGCTGCTCGCGTGGAGCCTGACCGACGTGCTGCGCGGCGCGCGCGACGTGACCGTCGTGCGACCGCGCGTCGCGAGCGACGGCGCGCTCGCGGGCGCGAGCGGCCGCGCATCGAGTGGCGCACCGCTCTTGCAGGCGGCCGGCTGGATCGAGCCCGATCCGTTCCCGATCCAGGTCAGCGCGCGCGTGCCGGGCGTCGTCACCGAGATGCTCGTGCGCGAGTCCGACCGCGTGACGGCCGGGCAAGTCGTTGCGCGTCTGGCCAGCGACACCTACCAGATCGAGTGCGACCTCGCGGACGCGACGCTCGCCAACGCGCGCGCCGAGCTCGCGGCAGCGCTGGCCGAGCGCACCGCAGCGCAGGCGAACTGGGACCAGGCGCTCGCGGTCACCGAAGCGCTGGCCAAGGCGCGCGCCGACGAAGCGGGCCGCCGCGGCGAGGCGCAGCTGCGCAGTGCGGCGATCGACGAGGCGCGCGCGGGCGAGCGGCTCGCGCGCGGCGAGCTCGAGCTGCAGCGCGAGCTCGCGGCGCGCGCGTCGACCGGCGCGCGGCAGGTCGAGCTCGCCGAGGCGCGCCACGCCGAGGCGACGGCGCGCATCGCGCGGATGGAGGCCGAGGCCTCGGTAGCGCGCGCGTCGCACGAGCAGGCGCGGGCGGTACTGGCACGCGCCGAGACCGAGGCCAAGCTGCGCATCGAGGACCGCGCGCGGCTCGACGGCGCGATTGCGCGCGCCGCGGCGGCCGACGCGCGCGTCGCCGAGGTCGCGCAGATGTGCGCGCGCACCAAGCTGCACCTCGCGCACACCGCGATCACTGCACCCACGGACGGCGTCGTGCTCGAGCGGCTCGCGATGCCGGGCACCGCGCTCGACGCGGGCGATGCCGGTGCGCCGGTGCTGACGCTGTACGACCCCGCGAGCCTGCGCGTGCGCGTCGACGTCGCGCAGGGCGAGATCGGCAAGCTCGCGGTCGGCCAGCGCGTCGAGATCGCGAACGAGGCCCGCGCCGGCCGGCCGTACCGCGGGGAGGTCGTCCGCGTCGTGCAGAAGGCCGACATCCAGAAGGTCACGCTGCAGGTGCACGTGCGCGTGCTCGATCCCGACGAGCTGCTGCGCCCGGAGATGCTGTGCCAGGCGCGCTTCTTCGCGGCGCCAGTGGCGTCGAGCGCGTCCCAGCCCGGTGCTGCGGCCGACGGCGCCGCGGCGAGCGGCGATGGCGCGCTCGAGATCCCACGGCGCCTGCTCGATGCCGACGGCGCGGTGTGGATCGTCGGCGGCGACGGCACCGCGCTGCGGCGGCGCATCGAAGCGAGCGGCGACGGCGAGTGGGTGCGCGTCGAGAGCGGGCTGTTGCGCTCGGACAAGGTGATCGACGAGGGCCGCGCAGGCTTGGTGGACGGCGCACGCGTGCGCGTGGGTCGGGAGGAATGACGATGGCGCTGATCCAGCTCTCGAACGTCACGAAGTCCTACCGCAAGGGCGAGCACGTCGTGAAGCCGCTGTCGAACGTCGACCTCGCGATCGAGGACGGCGAGTTCTTCGTGCTGCTCGGCCCGTCGGGCTCGGGCAAGACGACGCTGCTCAACTTGATCGCGGCGATCGACCGGCCGGACGAGGGCACGCTGCGCGTCGGCGGCGACGAACTGACGGCGCTCTCGTCGGGCCGCCTCGCCGCGTGGCGCTCGGAGAACGTCGGCTACGTGTTCCAGCAGGCCAACCTCGTGCCCGTGCTCACCGCGTACGAGAACGTCGAGCTGCCGCTGTGGCTGCTCGACCTGTCGCGCGCCGAGCGGCACCAGCGCGTGTCGCTCGCGCTCGAAGCCGTCGGGCTCGCCGACCGCGCGCAGCACTTGCCGAAGCAGATGTCCGGCGGCCAGGAGCAGCGCGTCGCGATCGCGCGCGCGATCGTCGCCGACCCGCGCATCGTCGTCGCCGACGAACCGACCGGGAACCTCGACCACGAATCGGCCGACGCGGTGCTCGCGCTGCTGCGGCGGCTGAACCAGGAGCGCGGCAAGACCATCGTGATGGTCACGCACGATGCGCGCGCGGCGGCCTACGGCACGCGGCGCATGCATCTGGACAAGGGCGCGCTGCGCGCGGAGGCGGCCTGATGCTCGTCAAGTTCGCGCGCAAGAACCTGCTGCGGCGGCCGGGCCGCACGCTGCTGACGATCGGCGGCGTCGCCGCGGCGATGCTGCTGCTCGTGCTCGTCGAGTCGCTCTCGGCGGGCCTCGACCGCGCGCTGTCGGGCACCGAGGCCGCGCGCACGCTGATCGTGTACCGGATGAACCGCTACTGCCCGCAGACGTCGTTCATGCCGGAGAACTACGCCGAGCGCATCGCGAAGCTCGACGGCGTCGAGAGCGTGTTGCCGGTCAAGGTGTACCTGAACAACTGCCGCGCGAGCCTCGACGTCGTGCCGTTCCAGGGCGCGCCGATCGACGCGCTGCTCGCGACGCGCGACATCGAGATCGTCAGCGGCGACGTCGGGCGCTTCCGCCGCGAGCAGAGTGCCGCGCTGATCGGCGAGGCACTCGCCGCGCGCAAGGGGCTCGAGCCCGGCGACCAGTTCCGCTTCGGCAACATCAACGTCGACGTCGCGGGCATCTTCCGCTCGAGCGAGCCGATCGAGAACGGCGTCGTGCTGACGCACCTCGAGTTCCTGCAGCGCGCCGGACCGGTCAATCGCCTCGGCACCGTCACGCAGTTCGAGGTCAAGGTCGCCGACGCGTCGCGCGCGAAGGCGATCGGCGAGGAGATCGACGCGCTGTTCAAGACCGCGCAGGAGCCGACCGACACGCGCGCGAAGATCCTGTACCTCGAGGCCGCCACGCGCGACCTGCGCGAGATCCTGCGCTTTGCGCGGCTGCTCGGGATCGCGTGCGCGGCGGTCGCGCTGTCGCTGGTCGCGAACACCGTGCTGATGTCGGTGCAGGAGCGCGTGCGCGAGCTCGCGGTGATCCGCACGCTCGGCTTCCGCGAGCGCTGGATCGGCGCGCTCGTCGTCAGCGAGGCCGTCGCGCTCGCGCTGGTCGGCGGCGTGCTCGGTCTCGCCATCGCGCTCGTCGCACTGCGCGTCACGCACCTGACGATCGGCGCCGAGGGCGTGCCGGTCGTGTTCACCGCGTCGCCGCGCCTCGCGCTCGAGTGCCTGGGCCTCGCGCTGCTGACCGGCGTCGCCGCCGGACTCTTCCCCGCCTGGCGCTCGTCGCGCGCCGAGATCGTCGCCGGCCTGCGCGCGGCCTGAGACCCACGATGCCGCGCTTCCTCCCACTCGACTACGCGATCCGCAATCTCTCGCGGCGGCGGCTGCGCACCGTGCTGACCGGCGTGTCGAGCGCGCTCGTAGATCGGAAGAGC
>SCVU01000010.1 GCA_004296785.1 Planctomycetota bacterium | reverse complement strand
GAGCAGCTCGCGCAAGCCCACGCCGCGCACCGCGGCAATGCGCCAGACCTTGCGGCCGAGCGCGCGTTCGAGCTCGGCGGCGCGCGCCTCCGCGTGCGGCCCCTCGCACTTGGTCGCGACGATCCAGCGCGGCCGCGCGGCCAGCTCGGCCGAGTACTGCGCGAGCTCGGCATCGATCACGTGGTACGCGTCGAGCGGCGGCGTCAGCGCGTCCTCGGACACGTCGACGAGCTGGAACAGGAGCGGGCAGCGCTCGACGTGCCGCAGGAACTGCAGCCCGAGGCCGATGCCATCGGAAGCGCCCTCGATCAATCCGGGCAGGTCGGCGATCACGAGCGCGTCGGTGTCGCCGACCGGCGCGACTCCGACGCCGGGCACGAGCGTGGTGAACGGATAGTCGGCGATCTTCGGTCGCGCGGCGCTGACGCACGCGAGGAACGTCGACTTGCCCGCGTTCGGCAGGCCGACGAGGCCGATCTCGGCGAGCAGCTTGAGCTCGAGCCGCACGTCGCGCTGCTCGCCCAGCGTGCCGGGCTCCGCGATGCGCGGCGCCTGGCGCACCGCGTTCGCGAAGTGCGGATTGCCGCGGCCGCCGCGACCGCCGCGCGCGATCACGAGCCGCTGGCCGGGCTCGGACAGATCGCGCAGCAGATTGCCGCGCCGCGCGTCGAAGACCTGCGTGCCGACGGGCAGCTCGATCTCGATGTCCGCGCCGCCCTTGCCGTAGCACTTCTTCGGGCCGCCGGGCTCGCCGCCGGGCGCGTGGTACTTGTGCGCGCGGCCGATCGCGAGCAGCGAATTCACGTGCGGGCTGGCGACGAACACGACGTCGCCGCCCTTGCCGCCGTCGCCGCCGTCGGGCCCGCCGCGCTGGACGAACTTCTCGCGGTGGAACGAGATGATGCCGTCGCCGCCGCGGCCGCCGGCGACCTCGATCTCGCATTCATCGCGGAACATGGAGGTCTCGGACGGATCGGCCCGCGCGAGCGGGTCGGGGAATCCTGTCGGCGCGCGCCGCTAGTTCGCGGCCGGGAGGATGCTGACCTTGCGCGTGCCGTGGAAACGCACGGTGCCCGGCACGAGCGCGAAGATCGTGTAGTCCTTGCCCATCCCGACGTTGTTGCCCGGATGGATCCGCGTGCCGCACTGGCGGACGATGATCTCGCCGGCCTTCACGGCCTGGCCGCCGTAGCGCTTGACGCCGCGGTACTGGGGATTGGAGTCGCGGCCGTTCTTGGTCGAACCACCGCCCTTTTTGTGTGCCATGTCGAGTGCTCCTGAAGCAGAAGGCTGTATCTAGAAGAAAAGGGTGCGGCTCGGGCTAGGCGTGGATCTTCGTGATCTTCACGCTCGTGAAGTCCTGGCGGTGGCCGCGCTTGCGGCGCACGTTCTTGCGGCGGCGGAAGCGGAACACGACGAGCTTCTCGCCGCGCTTCTCGCCGATGACTTCAGCGCTGACCTTCGCGCCGGCGACGAGCGGACGGCCGACCTTGACGGTGCCCTCCTTGCCGACGACGAGCACTTGGTCGAACGAGATCTTGTCGCCGGCTTTCCAGCCGCTGTGCCAATCGAGGTCGACGATCTCGTCCTCGCGCACGGTGAGCTGGCGCGTCCGGTCTTGGATGATGGCGTACACGGTCGTTCCTCTGGCAGGCCCGCGATGGGAACCCTCTCGCGGTGCCGGGAGCGGGCGCATGGCGTCCGGCCCGGCGGGTGGGGAAAGGAAAAGGGCGGGAGAGTGTAGCGAGCGCCGCCGCCGGGGGGAAGGCCCCCCGCCGCTCCCCTACTTGTTGATCCCGCTGGTCGTCAGGAGCGACGCCCGCGCGGTCAGCGTCGGGACGTGCAGCGTGATCGCCTGCGAGTAGAGGTCGAACGACAGCGAGCTCGTCAGCGGGATCGGGGTCGGCGTGAACACGCTCTGCTGCAGCGCCGGATTCCCGACGATCAGACCCTTCTTCAGCGTCGCGGTGACCGTGATGTCGGTCAGGTTCAGCATCACGCCGGCGCCGAAGACCGGGATGCCCGGCGCGGGGAACGGCGGCAGCACGCAGTTCGACACGAAGCACAGGCTGGCCGGGCCGGCGCCCGCGCCGTCGTGCACCGTCTGCTGCAGCGCGATCCCGAACGTCGCGTCGACGTGCAGCCCCACCGTGCCGCGATCGCCGCCCCACATCGTGTTGACCTGGCTGTCGCAGAACTCGAGCAAGTAGACGCTGCGTTCCGCGACGCCATCCGAGTTGAAGCCCGGCGCCGCGCCGATTTGGAATCCGCCGTAGCGGCTCGCGCCCGGCGTCCCGGTGTCCGCCTGCGTTTCGTTCGTCGACGTGAGCGTCATCAGCGAGTAGTCGGGCGGACCGCACGCTCCGGGAGGAGCGCCTGACCACGTCATGCCGCCGGGGATGAACCCCGTGACGACGTGGTCGACCGTGTTGTTCGCGCTCAGCACGATGCCGCTGCCGTCGCACGAGCCGAACCCGAACGACACGACCCAGCCGACGACGGACCCGCTTGGCGGACACGTCGAGGTGCCGCCGAGCGACGTGCAAAAGCCCGGGCTCGCGGTGCACGGATTCGGCAGGCCGGACGAACCGCCGAGCACGAGCAGCGACGCGGCCAGGCCCGTTGCGCTGAAGTCGGGAGTGATGTTGTTCGGATCGTTCGGATTCGCGTGCGCGCCCGGCCCGAACAGCACGTCGTAGTAGATCGCGGGCGTCGTCCAGTCGCCGTCGTAGATCTCGAACTGCGTGCCGCTGACCTCGGCCGTGCCGCTGGCGGAGATCATCGAGCCGCGCGGGTGCACGAGCCACCACAGGTCGCCCGA
>SCVU01000681.1 GCA_004296785.1 Planctomycetota bacterium | reverse complement strand
GACTGCTCATCGCGTCGGCGCTCGGCGTCGCGACGTGGCGACAGTGCGCGCACTGGCGCGATTCGCGCGCGCTGTGGGACCGCGTGCTGTCGATCGACCCCGCCAACTACGTCGCGCTCTACAAGCGCGGCAAGGCGCGCTTCGACGCGGGCGAGCTCGACGGCGCGATCGCCGACTACCGCGCCGCGATCGCGGTCGATGCCGAGGGAGCGTCGGCGTGGTTCCACCTCGGCGACGCCGAGCGCACGCGCCGCAACGACGCGGCCGCGCTCGCCGCCTACGACGCGGCGCTCGCGCGCCGACCGGACGAGCCGGTGTTCCTCGCGCGGCGCGGGGCGTTCCTCGCCGAGACCGGCGACCCGGCGCGCGGGCTCCCGGACCTCGATCGCGCGCTCGCGCTCGCGCCGGGCGACGTGTTGACGCGGACGAATCGCGCCAACGCTCGCTGGCTGCTCGGCGACGCGCGCGGAACGATCGAGGATGCCGAGCGCGTGCTGCGCGAAGCACCGCAAAATTGGGCTCCGCGGGCCGCACTCGAAAGGATGTTGCAAAAGGCGCGCGAGCGCGCGAGCGCGGGCGGCGGCTGAGCCGCGGCGCGCGGCGGCGGAAAGGGTTTCCCAGGCCCAGGGTTGGAGCCGCGCGCAGCTACTTCTATTGTCTTGAGACGTTCCCCCGGGGCAGGCCGATCAGGGGAAGCGCTGCGCAAGTCTCCCTCCTCGCACGCGCAGGACTCGTCGTGACCGCTCCCGGCATCCCCAACGATTTCACGCTCTCGACGCGTTGCTTCGGCGGACGCTTGTCGACGATCGAGGATCAGATCTTCGCCGCGGCGGCGATGGGGTTCCGTCGTATCGAGCTCGGTCTCGCCGACGCGGTGACGAGCATGGACGGGCTCGAGGAAGCCGCGCGCGAGACCGGCGTCGAGCTGCGCTCGATGATCGTCGGCTGCCGCGATCCCGAACAGAACGGCGGGCTCGCCTCGGGCAAGCTCGGCAGCCTGTCGAGTGAGTCGCGCGACCGCGCACTGAACTCGGTGCGCCGCCACGTGCGGATGGCGCGCGCGTGGAAGTGCCCGGTGATCGTCGTGCGCGGCAGCAAGACCGAGGACGCGAAGTGGCTGAAACTGGCGCTCGAGCTCGAGGCGCGCATCGCGCGCGAGGGGCGCTCGCCCGAACTGCGCACCGAGGTGCTCGAGTTCGTCGCGCGGCTGCAGAAGCACGGCCAGCGCCAGGTCGAGCACCTGTGTCGTTCGCTGCACACGCTGATGCAGGAGCACCCGGACGTGAAGTTCGCGATCGAGCCCGGCGTCGAGATCGACGACCTGCTCGGCTTCGACGCGATGGGCTGGGTGCTCGACGACTTGCAGAAGCTCGGGCTCGGCTACTGGCACGACGTCGGCCGCATCCACATGCGCGAGCGCGTCGGCCTGCCGGGTCAGGCGCAGTGGTTGTCCGCGTACGCGCCGCGCATGCTCGGCGTGCACTTGCAGGACGCGGCCGAGGCCGAGGCCGAGCGCCCGCTCGGGCTGGGCGAGGTCGACTTCAAGGTGATCCGCGAGGCGCTGCCGCGGAACGTCGAGAAGGTGCTCGAGATCGCGCCGCGGCACGGCCGCGCGCAGATCCTCGAGAGCGTGCAGTTCCTGCTCGACCGCGGTTTCTAGCGTGGAGCCACCGCGGCCGACGGCGGATCCGCGTCCGCGGGTGCTCGTGCTCGCCGGCCACGACCCGAGCGGCGGCGCCGGCCTGGACGCCGATCGCGAGGCGTGCGACGCGGCGGGAGGCGGCGCGGTCCTGGTCGCAACCGCGTGGACCGAGCAGGACGGCGTGCGCGTGCACGCGGTGCGCGAACGCGACCCGGCGCTCGTGCTCGCCGACGCGCTCGCCGCGGCGGCGACGGGCGTGGACGCGCTGAAGACGGGCCTGCTGCCGAGCGCGCGCGCGATCGACGCCGTCGCGCGGATCGCGGCGGTCGCGCGGCGCCACGCGCGCGGCGAGCTGCGCGTGGTCGTCGACCCGGTGCTCGCGGCGTCCGGCGGCGAGCCGTTCCTCGATGCCGCCGGGATCCGCGCGCTGCTCGAGCAACTCGTGCCGCTCGGCGTCGTGCTGACGCCGAACCTCGACGAGCTCGCGCGACTCGCCGACGTCCCGCGGCGCGAGCTCGATGCGGGCATCGCCGCGCGGGCGGCGGCCGCGCAGTCGCTGCTCGCCCGCGGCGCGCGCGCGGTCGTCGTGAAGGGCGGTCACGGCGCCGAGAGCCCGATCGTCGACCTGCTCGTCGAGCCGGCGGGCGTGCGGACGTTCAGCGGTCCGGCGCGCGAGCCCGGCCGGCGCATGCACGGTTCGGGCTG
>SCVU01000090.1 GCA_004296785.1 Planctomycetota bacterium | reverse complement strand
GGCGGCCGGACACGGGATGCGCAAGAATTGCGCGCCTCCCGCGCGCTCGTACTCCTCGCGGCCGCGCAGGCCGATCTCCTCGAGCGTCTCGAGCCCTTCGGTCAGGAAGCCCGGCGTCGCGACGACCACCGGCCGGCGCGCGCGCGCGAGCTCGACCAGCCGCTCGGCGAGCGCGGGCCCGAGCCACGGCTCGGGGCCGAAGCGCGATTGGTAGCACAGCTCGGCGCGCTCGCGCGGCCAGCGCGCCGCCGCGCACAGCGCGTCGAACGTCGCGCGGCAGTCGGACGAGTAGCGCGCGCCTTCGGCGCGATCGACGCGCCGCGGGATCGAATGGAACGAGACGACGAGCTGTGATTCGCGTGGCGCCGCGCGCAGCGCACTCGCGAGCGCGTCGACGTAGCCCGCGTCGGTGGGGGCGAGCTCGACGAGTCGCGCGCCGCCGCTCGCCGCGACGACTCGCTCGATCGATCCGCTGCTCGCCGCCGTGCGCTGGGGGAACAGCGGCAGCACGCGCACGTCGCGGCCCGCGGCGCGCAGCGCGTCGAGCTCGCGCGCCAGCCCGGGCGTGCCGTAGCGGAACGCGGCGCGCACGTCCCACTCGGGGCCGAGCTCGCGCTGCACCGCGGCGGCGAGCGCGCGCGTCTGCACGGCGAGCGGCGCGCCGGACTCGCTCCAGATCGCGCGGTACGCGGCGGCGACTCGCGCGGGCCGGCGGCGCAGCACGATGCCGCGCAGGATCGGCTGCCACACCCACGCGGGCCAGTCGACGACGCACGGGTCGGACAGGAACTCGGCGAGGAACGCGCGCACCGCGTCGGCGGTCGGCGCGGTCGGAGTGCCGAGGTTGACGAGCAGCGCGACGCGGGGAGCCGGCACGCGCGAATCGTAGTGAGCGCGGCGCCTCGCGCCGCACGCGAATCCGGATGCCGCTGGAAAGCGAGCGGCCCGCGGAGCCGGTGGGCTCCGCGGGCCGCGCGCGTTCGCGAGGCAGGCCTCGCGTCAGCTCGACGAGTCGCTGACTACGGGATCGTGATCTCGAGGCCTTGCGACGACGCGAAGGTGTTCCCGGCGGTCGCGTAGCGCGAGAACGCCTGGAAGTAGACCTGCGAGCCGGACGAGCCCAGCGGGATCGGGAACTTCGCGACGACTTCGCCGTCCGCGTCCGCGAAGATGCGCTTCCCGTCGATCGGGGGGAACGCCAGGTTGGAGATCAGACCACCGCCGAAGTCGATCGGGACGAGGGCCGGAGCCGCCGAGAACGCGACGACGATCGACTGGTTGACGTTGCCGCCGCCCGCGCCGATGTAGAGGTCCGTGCCCGGGAACGGTTCCGACAGCGCCTGGATCGTCACCGGGCCCGCGGGACCGACGACTTGCGTGCCGTACAGCAAGCCCACCGGAGCACCGGTCGCCGTGTAGTTCTTCGTGGCCGACACGCCCGTGTTGCCGTGCTCGTCCTTCGAGCTCCACGAGTACGACACCGAGCCCAGCAGGTTGCCCGGCAGCGACACGCGGAACACGTTGCCCTGGCTCGTGATCGCCGTGAACTCGGGCAGCTTGAAGCCGTCGACGCTCACCGCGACCTTGTTCGTGTTGTACCAGGTCGTGTAGTAGTTGCCCGAGTCCTTGATCGTCGCACGCGCGATGCGAGCGGTCGTGTCCGCCGCACCGCTGGCGATCTGCTCGGTCTTCGCGATCAGCGCGGCCTTGTTGTCACCCGGGTTCAGGGTGTTCTTGTAGAGCTTCTCGTTCTGGCCGGCGTCTTCCGCCGTCATGATGTCGTAGTCGCCGTCGTTGTCGATGTCGGCCACGTCGGAGTCGAGCGCACGACCGCTCGTCAGACCCGCGGGATTGACCTGCGTGTACGAGAACGTGCCCGGCGCGCCGCCCGCGTAGTTGTTGCGGTACAGGCGGTCCGTGCTGGCGAAGGCCGCGACGATGATGTCCATGTCGCCGTCGTTGTCGTAGTCGAAGAAGTCGCCTTCGTTGTCGTCGTTGCCCGAGGCCGCCAGGGTCTGCATCGAGCCGTAGGTGATGTTGCCGCCGGCGCTCGTGTTGTTGAACACGGCGTCGGACAGGCCCGGCCAGTTGAGACCGTAGAGGTCCCAGTCGCCGTCGTTGTCCATGTCACCTTGCTCCTGCTCGTAGTTGTCGCCGCCGCTCCAGTAGCCGGCCGGCAGCGCCGAGCCCGTCACGTCGCGCCACGCGAGCGTGCCGTTCTCCTGCAGCAGGTTCTTGAAGTAGCGCGGCGCTTCCTGACGCGCGCCGTGCAGCATGTCGAGGTCGAAGTCACCGTCGGCGTCGACCGCGTCGATGTCGAGGGCCGAGCTCGCGACGTCGCAGTTCGTGCCGGTCGAGTTCGTCGTGTTGGTCGTCTGCGTGCCTTGGCACCAGATGCCGGGGTTGCCCGCGACGATCGTCGTGGTCGTGAGCTGGAAGCCGCTCGGGTTGAACTCGGAGAAGAAGCCCGAGCCGTCGTTCAGGAACAGGCGCGTCGGGACCTGACCGCCGAACGCACCACCGTAGGTGCCGTGGAACAGGTCGAGGTCGCCGTCGTTGTCCATGTCACCGAAGTCGCAGTCGCACGACCAGTCGATGAACGTGTTGCC
>SCVU01000680.1 GCA_004296785.1 Planctomycetota bacterium | reverse complement strand
GGCCGCGAGCCTGCTCGGCCTATTCGCGTCGCTGCTGCCGCTGAATGACCTGCTCGGTCTGGTGCCCCAATTCCGGTCGGACCCCCCGGGGGTCCGCACAGCCAGCTAGACCAGGGTCCCGCTAGGCCGCCCGCGAGCGCTGCGACGCGTTCTCGAGCACCTGCTCGAGCGACCCGGCCACCGCCCGCCAGTCCAACCGCTCGACCGCCCGCGCCCGCGCGGTGTCGCCCCACCGCTGCCGCTGCTGCGGACTCGCCGCCGCGCGCGCCAGCGCCTCGGTCCAACTCGCCAGATCGGCCGGCTTCGCCCACAGCCCGGTCCGCTCGTGTTCGAGCAGGTGCTGCAGCCGCGGCAGCGACGCCGCGACGATCGGTACGCCGCACGCCATCGCGCGCGCCACCTGGCGACCGCGCACGTCGGCGCCGAGGCCCGGCTGCACGAGCAGCGTCGCGCAGGACATCAGTCCGGGCAGCGCGTCGAGCGACGGCCGTTGCAGGAAATGGACGCGATCGCCGACGCCGCTGCGCTCGGCCTGCGCGCGCAGCGTCGAGCGCGCCTCGCCCTCGCCCGCGAGAACGAGATTCCAATCGCCGCGCTGCCCGATCGACGCGGCGAACGCCGACACGAGCGTCCCGACGTCGCGCGACAGCTCGAGCGGTCCGGTGTACAGCATCACGCGTCCGCGGATGCGGTGCGCGGCGAGCAGGTGGCTGCCGATGCCCGGTCGGAACACCTGGGTGTCGACGCCTTCCGGGCAGATGGAAATCCGTTCGGTCGAGAAGCCTTTCGCGCGCGCCATCGCCTGTCCGACGTCGTCGAGCGCGACGACGTTGCGCGCGGTCGAGCGGACGTAACTCCCCCACAGGCGCTCGCCGATCGACAGCAGCACGCGCCGCGAGATGCCGACGCGATGGCCCTCGAGGCCGGGCTCGAGCAGCACCAGTCCCGCGCGCAGCCGGCGCGCCGCGCGCGCTCCCGCGTACGCGCTCGGGCTGAGCGCGTCGTAGGCGAGCAGCGACTGCGGCGCGTAGCGCAGCAGCGTCGTCGCCGTGTGCGCCGCCGCTCCCGCGTCCTCGTGCAGCTGACCCGGCGGCGCGCCGAATGCGCGCACCTCGTGGCCGCGCGAGCGCAGCGCGCGCCACAGCTCGTGCGCGTGATCGCCCGGACGCGTGCGCACGGTCAACGGGTCGATCAACAAGGCGATGCGCATCGGGGTGGGCGAGGAGAGTAGCGGATCGGCGCGCGCGCGCGGACTTGGCAGCGAATCTGCTCGGGGACGTCCGGCGTGTCTCGCTCCTCTATCGGAAGGAATTCCCCGTGCGGCTTGAAGTCTCGCGCGCACTCTTCGCGCGCCGCGATTCGAGGCCTCAGGCGCGCGGCCGGAAGTCCGAGAACGGGCACGGAAGCTCTCCATCCATGATCGCCCGCCCCAATCGTCCCCGCCGCACCCTCTCGATCGTCGACCGCCGCACCCGCGGGCTGTTCCTCGATCGCTGGGGGACCCTCCTCGTGACCCCGCAGCGCGGCTACGCCGAGCACCCCGACGAGCTCGTGTTCGTCGACGGCGCGCTCGACGCGCTGTTCCGCGCGCAGCAGGCGGGCTTCGGCCTGTACCTGTTCGGCAACGAGGACGCGGTCGCGCAGGGCAAGCTGTCGGACGCGGCCTGGAAGGAAGTTCAGGGTGCGCTGCACCGGAAGCTCGCCGAGCACGGGCTCGACGTGAAGCGCGACTACTCGTGCGTCGACCACCCGCAGGGCTGCGGCGCGCACCAGCAGGACTCGGTCTACCTGCTGCCGAACACCGGCGCGTTCCACCACTCGGTGCACTTCGACAACCTCGCGCTCGAGCACTCGTGGGTGATCGGCGACTCGACGGTCGAGCTCGCGGCCGGCTGGCGCGCGGGCACGCACATCGCGGCGGTCAAGACGGGCGTCGGCCTGGCCGACCGCACGTTCGAGGTCGATCCGCCGGTCGTCGGGCGCGACCTGACGGGCGTGCTCAACGAGCTGGTGCGGGCGGCGACGACGCTGCGCTGGTCGTAGCGCCGGGCTCGGCGCGCTGTGGATCGGCGCGGCGCCGCTCGGCGAGCGCGCCCCACAGCGCGAGCGCCCACAGTGCGAACAACAGCACGACGCGCGCGTTCGTCACGAACCAGAAGCGCGGCGACGGATCGAGCCCGTTCGGCGTGACTTTGCTGTCGCCGTAGAACAGCAGCGGCAACTGCGCATAGATCAGCACCGCGAGCAGCGGCAGCAGCACGCGATACGCCTTCGCGCGCCCCGCGAGCGGCAGCAACAGCGGCAGGATCCACAGCACCCACTGCGGCGAGAAGAACTTCTGGAAGATCACGCACGCGAGCGCGGTGAAGCCCGCGGCGTGCAGCAGCGCGGCCTTGGTGCGCAGGCCGGAGAGCGCGAGCAGCAGCGTCGGCAGCACCATCGCGTACTTGAAGATCTGCTCCCAGCGATCGCGCGCGGCGGCGGGCAGCCAGTTCCAGCGCTCGGGCGCCGTCATCAGCGCGAGCACCGACGAGTGGTTCGCCTTGCGGTCCTGGTCGTGCCACAGGTACACGCGCGTCATCGCGTCGAAGCCGCGCTCGCCGCCGCCGGCCTGCAGGTACGAGAGCGCGAGCACGAGCGCGCACACGCCCAGGCACGCGGCGGCCGGCGCGAGCGCTTCGCGCGCGAGCCACGGCCACACGCCGACGCGCCGCCCCGCCCACGTGCTCGACAGCCGATACGAGACGAACAGCGGCGCGAGCGCGATCGGCCAGATCTTCGTCATCGTCGCGAGGCCGAGCAGCACGCCGGCGAGCAGCAGCCGCTCGCGCAGCAGCGCGAGCACCGCGCCGAGCACGAGCACCATCGGCAGCACGTCGAAGCGATTGAACGCGAAGAATGCCGGGCCCGGCAGGAACAGCACGAGCGCCCACGCGGGCGGCGCGCCCATCTCGCGCAGGCACAAGAGCACGAGCACGTAGAGCGCGAAGTAGAACGGCGCCATCAGCACCTGGTGCGCGCGGCCGTAGGCCTCGGCGTTCTTGGTCAGCTCGGCGACGACGCGGTCCTGCGCTGCGAACGCCGCGCGCAACGCGTCCGCCGCCGCCGCGCCCTGCGGTCCCTTCGGCATCCGCTCGATCAGCACGTTGCGCTGCGCCTTCGGCGTCTTCTTCACCATCTCCTCGACGTCCTTCGGCCCCACGCCGAGGTCGAGCGCGCGGAGCTTCGCGATCGCGTCGTTCTCCGCGGTGAACGGCTCGCCGCGCAGCACCTGGTGATCGAAACCGAAGTACGCGAGCCCGAAGAACCACGTCGTGAGCTGCGGGTACTCGGAGAAGACCTCGAGGTACGGCTGGCCGCCGGCGGGCAACCAGCGACCGCGCTGCTGGTACGCGTGCCGGTCGTACGCGTCCTCGACGACGTTCGGCCAGCGCGGCTTGCCGTCCGTGCCCGCGCCGATGCCGAAGCCCGCGGGCGCCCACAGCACGAGCGCGAGGTAGGCCGCGACGATCGCCGCGCCGAGCGCCAACCATCGCGCTAGCTTCATCGCCGCGAGCGTACCTCGGCGCACGCGGGCACTGCTACACTCGCGCCGCTCCGTGTCGGTCACTCCCCCGGCTCCCAGGTCAGCGCTGCGGCTCGCCGCGCTGTGGTTCGCGATCGCGTTCGCGGTGCGGCTGTGCGTCGCGTGCTCGCGCAGCGACGAGCTCGAGCTCGAGCTCTACACCGGCACGTTCGGCTGGTCGCTGATCCAGGGCATGCCGCTCGACCCCGAGCGGCTGCCGATCATCGACCACCTGCGCGGCAGCGCGCTGTTCGGCGTGCTCGTGGTGCCGCTGCAGTGGCTGTTCGGGCCGCAACTCTTCGCGCTGAAGCTGCTCGCGTGCGGTTGGGGCGCCGCGCACGCGGCGCTGTTCGGCGCGCTGGCGCGGCGCTGGTTCGGGCCGAGCGCCGGCTGGCTCGCGGTGCTCCTGCTCGCGTTCGCGCCGCCTTCGTACCAGATGGTCGGCGTGCTCGCGCTCGGCAGCCACGAGGCGGTCGGGCTGTGGATCGCGCTCGCGTTGTTCGCGCTGATCTGGCGGCCGGGCGCCGAGCCGCTCGCCGCAGACGGCGCTTCGGTCGCGCCGGACGGCGCCGCGCGCGCGGCGGTCGCAGCCGCTCCGCGCGCCGAGCTCTCCGCCGCGCGCGCGCTCGCGTTCGGAGCGGTGTGCGGCTGCGGCGTGCTCTTCAGCCTGCAGTTCGTCGTCGCGCTGCCCGCGATCGCGTGCGCGTGGCTCGCGCTCGACCCGCGCGCGCCGCTGCGCCCGCGCACGTGGCTCGCGCTGGCCGGCGCGGCGCCGCTGCTCGCGTGCATCCGACTGCTGTCGACGCAGGGCAAGCTCGTCACGGCGAAGCCCGAGGACCACCTGCAGTTCGCCGACCTCGGCGCGAACGTGCAGAAGTTCTTCGCGCTCGTGCCCGACGGCCTGCGCCGCTCGTGGCTCTACGCCGAGCAGGGCCTCGGCTGGGTCTCGTGGGTCGTGCTGGCCGCGCTCGCGCTCGGGCTCGTCGCGACGATCGCGCGCGCGCGGCGGCGCGACGCGCTCGCGCTGTACGCGCTCGTGCATCCGCTCGCGTACTCGATCGCGCACGCGCTGACGGACTTCGAGCTCAACTTCGACAACACGCTCGACGGCATCGGCAGCCGCTACCTGATGCCGTTCTGGCCGGCGCTCGCGCTGTGGATCGTGTTCGGCGTGCGCATGCTGCGCACGCGCTTCGGTCCGCTGCCCGCCGCCGCCTTCGGCGCGGCGCCAGTGCTCGCCGGCGTGCTCGGCGTCGTCGCGCTCTCCGATCCGCTGCACATCACGCGCGAGCCGCGCGTGCGCGGCCTCGACGCGCCCGGGTTCGGCTTCCACCTGCGCTACGCGAGCGGCGGTTCGCTCGAGCGGCACTGGGAGCTCGCGGCAGAACTCGATCCCGACTGGCTCGCGCTACGCCCGCTCGCACTCGAGACGCCGCGGATCGACGCGGAGTTCACGCTGGCGGAGCTGCGCGACGAGGTGCGGCGCGCGCAGGCGCTGTCGAACGGCGCGCGCAGCGTGCGCTTCGTCGAGATCGGCGCGTGGATCGTGCGGACGAAGCACTACGAGGCCGCGCCCGCGCTCGAGCAGCTCGACGAAGCCGACCGGATCTGGCTGTGGCGCGGCGCGGGGCGCGAGCTCGGGATGCAGTGCGCGGTGAAGTGGCTGCAGCTCGCGCGCTCCAACGACAACTTGGAAAAGCTGCTGTCCGACGTGCCGCCGACGGTGCGGCCGTGGGTGATCGAGGGCGCCGGCGTGAACGCCGGGCTGCGCCTGACGCCGTACAACCCGCCGGCGATCGACTTGATCGCGCAGGGGGCCGGGTTGGGGCCGCGACTGCGGCCGATCTACTTCCGCGCGGCGGGGCTCGCGTATCGGACGCGGTACTTCGCGGCGCGGTACTTCGTGCCGCGCGACGGCGTGCTGCGCGTCGAGTCGATGATGCCGAGCAACGCGCGGCTGTGGTTCCGCGAAGGGCTGCGGATGCCGCTGGAGAACCAGCTCGACACGGAAGCGACTCCGACGTTGCCGGTGGCGGACTGACGCCGTTCGTCAGCGCTCGCGCACGATCCACTGCCCGTGCGATTCGAGCGTCGCGCGTTGCTCGCGAGTCTCGCCATCCTGCGGACGGGTCGTGACGATGAGCTCTCCCGGCGGCGCGAGCAGTTCGCGCACGTCGCCCGGTTCGAGCCAACAGCGCTCGACGAGCACGCCATTCGCTCGCACATCGAATCGCGCGGCGCGCTCGACTCCGTTCCACACGAGCCAGATGCGGGCACCCGCCTGCCAGTCGATCGACCATCGCGCAGGATCCGGGCTCTGGTTGTGCAGGGCCGCCAACTCGGCCACTGCGATGCGGTCACGCCGCGTACGCACGATCATTCGGCCGGACTTCCACTCGTTCGCGGCGGGGACGAATGGGTTGTATCTCGACAAGCGGTACGTGACGGTGTCCGGGCTCGCGCCGGGACTGGTCAACGTCACAGTGAAACCGCGATCGCCATCGGCGAACTCGAGCCACGCGCGGAACAGGTCCGAAAGCTCGGTGCGGCGCGATGACAACCAATCCGGATCTGGCTCGAACGTGGCCGCGGTGAGCGACACGAACGCATCGCGCTGCCCCTCGATTGGGACGTCGAACCGCTGGAACGGCCCGATAGCGGCGCCGTCGCGCACGCAACCGATCCAGTATGGCCCCGGTGGGATCGCCGGGAACTCGAAGCCGCCGTCGTCCCCGATGTTGGCGCGCGTACCCGGGCTGTCGGGAATCGAATTGCGCGGTCCGCGCGCGAAGGTCTCGTCGCAGAGGCAGAGCTGGACCGAGCCCCCCGCCACGGTCTGCATGTCCGGTGCGTAGACGCGTCCGCGAAGGCCGACGAGTCGCGGTAGCTTCGCGCGCAGCTCGCTTCGATCGTCACCTGCCTCCAAGTAGCGCCCGAGGTAGCGAGGCAGATCGTTGGCGGGCAGCGCGCGCTCGTGGCGCGCGATCGCGTCGCGATCGGCGTGCGGCGGTGCAACCCAGATGTCGACCGGACGCGTTCCGAACGCGACGTGCGGTAGCGGACCGCTCGTCCCGATCGCCCCGAGCCCGCAACCGTCCGGGGGTCGCGCCCACACGTCGCGGGCAACGCCACCGACCACGCGCACCGGACCCTGCGCCGCCGCTGATTCATGGCGCAACGCCGGCGTTTCGAACTCGACGAGCCAGCGCGTGTGCAGCTCGTGAGAGGAACGACGCGAAAGCACTCGGCCCTCCTTGACGGCTCCCTGCTCGTCTTGGATCCAGAGCTTCAGTCGCCGCGTCGCGCGCAACGGCAAGCGGAAAGGCGACCCCGGATCGGCGTGGACACTTGTCAGCGGCACCAAGCCCATGCACTCGTAGCCGGGCACGCTGATGTCCACGCCGTGCCGATCCGTCCACCACACGCGCCACAGATCGGGTCGCGGATCCAAGTCGCCGTAGCGCTCGAAGCGCTGGGCAGAGAGCCCCGAACGCACGGTGTTGATCGCGAGGTCGGTGCCGGTATCGACGTCGATGAACCGAACGTAGACCAGTGAAGGATCGGGCGGAGCCGCGGCGACTGGCGTGCGTTGGAGCGCGGCGGAAATGCTTGCCAGGGTGCCGATCGAAGCTACCAGCGCGCTCGATGCAATCACGCTCTTCCCGACCATCACCCGACTCTACATCGACGCCGCGCGGCGGTTGTGCTTCGATTGGCGAATGACTCGCCGCTCCGCGCTCGTTTCCGTGCTCGTCCTCGGGCTCATGCTCGCCCTCGTCGGATGTCGTGCCACGCCCGTAACGCCGCAGCCCCCCATCGTCGTCGCTTCCGACCTCGACAACCCGCCGTTCGCGTTCGTCGACTCGCGCGGTGAGCCCGCGGGCCGCGACATCGAGATGATGAACGAGCTCGCGCGGCG
>SCVU01000679.1 GCA_004296785.1 Planctomycetota bacterium | reverse complement strand
CATCCGGGCGAGGTGATGTACGTCGGCGACAGCCCCGAGCACGACATCGCGCCGCCGCAGAGCCTCGGCATGATCGCGACCTGGGCGAAGCGCGCGGCCAAGCACGGCCTGGCCGGCACCGGCGTGACGCCCGACCACGTGGTCGAGGACTTCGCCGAGCTCGCGCGGATCCTGCGCGAGCAGTACGCCGTGCCGCTCGAGCCGTCGGCGAGCGCGGTGAAGTGAACGCGCCGCGAGACGCGAAGCTCGAGGTCTACTCGGACCCGCGCGTCGCCGCGGAGTACGACAAGCGCTGGGACGGCGCGCTCGGCCGCGCGCGCAACGCGCGCAAGGCGCGCGCGATCCGCGGCGCGCTCGCCGCGCTCGGTTCGCCCGACGTCGTGCTCGACGCGCCGTGCGGCAACGGGCGCTTCAGCGCGCTGCTGTCGAGCGGGGAGCGCCGCTACGTCGGCGCCGACCTCGCGCTGCCGATGCTCGCCGACGCGCGCGCGCGCCACGCCGCGTGCGCGTACGTCGCGGCGGATCTCGCGCGGCTGCCGTTCGCCGACCGCGCGTTCGAGGCCGCGGTGTGCATCCGCTTCCTGCATCTCGTGCGCGCGCGCGAGCTGCGCATCGCGGTGCTGCGCGAGCTCGCGCGCGTCAGTTCGATCGGCATCGTCGTCGACTACCGGCACTCGCGCACGCTGCGCGTGCTCGGCCGGCGCGTGCGCCACGCGCTCGGGCTGCGCGACCGCGCGCCGTCGAATCCGAGCCCCGACGCGATCCGCGCCGAGCTCGCCGAGGCCGGGCTCGAGGAGCTCGCGTGGATCCCGGTGCACCGCGCGCCGTGGCTGTCGGACAAGGTGCTCGTCGTCGCGCGCGCGCGTTAGGCGAACCGGCCCGCGTCGAGCGTCAGCACGCGCGCGCAGCGCTCGCGCACGAGCACCGGGTCGTGGCTGACGAGCACGATCGCGAGGCCGCGCTCGCGCTGGATGCGCAGCAGCAGCTCGAGCACCTGGTCGCGCAGCTGTGCATCGAGCGCCGCGGTCGGCTCGTCGAGCAGCAGCACGCGCGGCTCGGTCGCCAGCGCCCGCGCGAGCGCAACGCGCTGGCGCTCGCCGCCCGACAGCTCGTGCGGCCGCCGCGCCGCGTGCTCGGCGCGCAGACCGACCTCGCCGAGCAACGCGCGCGCGCGCCGCGCGGCCTCCTCGGGCGCCGCGATCCCGTGCGCGACGATCGGCTCGGCGATCGCGTCGAGCGCGGACTGCAGCGGATCGAGCGCGAGCAGCGGGTCCTGGAACACGAGCTGCACGTCGCGCCGCGCGCTGCGCAGCGCGGCGCCGCGCAGCGCGAGCCAGTCGACGCCGCCCGAGCTGCGCGCGAGCTCGACGCGCCCGGCGGAGACGTCGACGAGCCGCGCGAGCGCCGCGAGCAGCGTCGACTTGCCCGAGCCGGAGCGCCCGACGATGCCGAGCACCTCGCGCGCGCCGAGCTCGAACGACACGCCGTCGAGCACGCGCCGCCGCGCCGGGCGCAGCCAGTGGCGGCCGGGCTGCTCGTGCTCGACGACGAGGTCGGCGACGCGCAGCACCGGCGCGCCGCGCGCGCCGGCCGGGGCGCCGGCGGAAGGCGCGGGCTGCTGCGGCGGCTGCGCCGGCGGCTGCTGCGGCTGCGGCTGCGAATGCAGCTGCGCCTGCGGTCCGACGCGCACGATGCGCGCGCCGAGCCGCTCGGCGAACGCGCGATCGTGCGTGATCACGGCGATGCCGGTCCCCTCGCGCGCGAACTCGACCAGCAGTTGCGCGATCGCCTCCGCCGTCGCCGTATCGAGAGCGCTCGTCGGCTCGTCGACGACGAGCAGCGCCGGCGCGCGCGCGATCGCGCAGGCGAGCAGCGCGCGCTGGCGCTCGCCGCCGGAGATCTGGTGCGCGTGCGAGCGCGCGATGCGCGCCGCGTCGGCGAGCCCGACGCGCTCGAGCCGCCGCGGCACCTCGACCGCAGCGTCGGCGCGCGGCCGCGCGCGCGCCGGGTCGAGCGCTTCGACGACGTGCGCCTCGATCGTGCACAGCGGATCGAGCGCCGCGCCCGGCTCCTGCGGCAGCCAGCCGACGCGCGCGCCGCGCAGCGCGATCCATCCCGCGGCGTCGAGCCGCGCGGCGTCCGCGCCGCCGATCGCGAGCTCCCCGCACGCGACCTCGGTCGACGCATCGTGCAGCCCGAGCAGCGCGAGCGCGACGCTCGACTTGCCGCTGCCGGACGCGCCGACCAGCGCCACGGTCTCGCCGGCCGCGACGTCGAGGTCGAAGTCCGCGACGGCCGGCGCGGCGGCGCCCGCGTAGCGCACGCGCAATCCGCGCAGCCGCAGCGCGCTCGCGGGCGCCGCGGCGATCGCGCTCGGAACCGCCGCGCTCACGGTCCGACCTCCCGCCGGCGCGGGTCGAGCCGATCGCGCAGCGCTTCGCCGAGCACGTTGCACGCCGCCGCGGCGGCGAAGATCGCGAGGCCGGGGAACAGCGGCACCCACCAGTGCTCGAGTTGCCGCGACTCCGCCGCGAGCGCGCCCCACGACGCGAGCGGCGGACGCACGCCCAGCCCGAGATACGACAGCGCGGCCTCGGTCAGCAGGCACGCGCCGACCGCGAACGACGCGGCGACGATCACCGGCGGCAGCGCGTGCGGCAGCACGTGGCGCGCGAGCACGCGCAGCGGGTGCAGGCCGGCGACGCGCGCGGCGCGCGCGAAGTCGAGCTCGCGCACGCGCCGGATCTCCGCGCGCAGCAGCCGCGCGATGCCGGGCCAGCCGACGAGGCCGATCACGAGCACCACGGCGACGGCCGGGTCGAGCGCGCGCGGGTCGGTGAACGCGAGCACCGCGAGCGCGAGGAACAGCGCCGGGATGCACAGAGCGGCTTCGATGCCGCGCAGCGCGAGCCAGTCGAACCAGCCGCCGAGCTGACCCGCGAGCGCGCCGACCAGCACGCCGACCAGCGTCAGCAGCGCCGCGGCCGCGAAGCCGACCGCGAGCGACGCGCGCGCGCCCCACAGCAGGCGCGCCGCGAGATCCCGGCCCAGCCCGTCGGTGCCAAGCGGGTGCCGCCACGCCGATTCGAGGTCGCACTCGCCCGGCAGCGGCTCGAGTGCGACGCCCGCCGCGCGCGCGCTGCGCCGCCACGTCGGCGCGAGCCACGCTTCCTCCGCGTGCGTCTCCGAGAAGCCCATCGCGAGCGGCGCGTGTACGACGGCGAGCGCGTCGAAGCGGCCGTCGGCGAGCGCGAGCTTCCAGTCCGCGCGCCGCGCCGAGCGCTCGTCGTGCAGCCACGCGAACAGCGCGCACGCGACGAGCGCGCAGCCGGCGAGCGCGAGCACTCCGCGCGCGAGCGCCGCGCCGAGCGGCTCGGCATCCGCTGCGCGCCGTCGCGCGCGCCAGATCCAGCACGCGGCGCACGGCCAGGCGAGCAGCAAGAACCAGTCGCTGCGCGTCGCCGCTTCGAACACCGGCCAGCGCGGCGCGGCGCGCCAGCCGGCACGCGCCGGATCGCGCGTCGGATCGCTCCAGCCGCCGGTCCATGCCTCGAGCGCGCGCACCGGCGCGAGTGCGGCCTCGCGCTCGCCGCGCTCGAAGCGCTCGGCGCTCGCGAGCGCCTGGCGCGCATGCTCGCGCAGCACGCGCGCGAGCTCGGGTTCGACGTGCCGCGCGAGTGTGGTCGAACGAGCTGCGACGCCGGCGGCCGCCGTCGCGATCGCCTCGGAGTGCGACTGCCGTGCGCCCGGCCGGCGCTGCGCGAGGTACTCGGCCTCGCTCCACGCGAGCAGCGCGCCGAGATCCCGCGCCTGCGCCGGCAGCCGCGCGCGCGCGTCGTCGACGAGCGCGCGATCGATGCCGCGCGCGTACAGCGGGCGGTCGTTCGCGATCAGCGGCGCGCAGGCAGCCGCCGCCGCCAGCGCGAGCAGCATGGCGAGCGCGAGCGCAACTGCCAGGTTCGTGCGGCGCCGCTCAGGCATCGCGCAGCCTCGGATCCAGCGCGTAGCGCGCGAAGTCGGACGCGAACACGCCGAGCAGCGTCAGCGCGGCCGACAGCGTCGTCGTCGCCATCACGACGTTGTAGTCGCGCGCGAGCAACCCGTCGTACGCGTACGCGCCGATGCCCGGCAGCGCGAAGATCGTCTCGACGACGACCGAACCGCCGACGAGGAACGGCAGCGCGCCCGCGGCCAGCGTGACCAGCGGCAGGCACGCGTTGCGCAGCGCGTGCGCGCGCAGCACGAGCCCCTCGCGCAGCCCGCGCGCGCGCGCCGCGCGCACGTAGTCGGAGCCGAGCGCGTCGAGCATCGAGCTGCGCATCTGCCGCGACAGGTACGCGAGGCTGCCGTAGCCGAGCACGAGCACCGGCAACAGCGCGTGCAGCAGCACGTCCCACGCGCGCACCGGCCACGCGCGCTGCTCGAGGCCGTGCGACGAGAGCCCGACCACCGGCAGCACGTCGAGGCCGAGCGGCCCGCACACCATCACGAGCAGCAGCGCGGCCCAGAAGCTCGGCAGCGCGCCGAGCACGAACGCGACGAGCCCGCTCGCGCGATCGAACGCGCGTCCGCGCCGCCGCGCGGCGAGCGTCCCCCACGGAATCGCGCCGGCGAACGCGACGAGCAGCGCGGCGGCGGCGAGCGGCGCGCTGGTCTTCAGGCGCCGCGCGAGCTCGCTCGCGACCGCGATCCCCGGCCGCTGGTACTCGTCGCCGAACTCGAGCAGCAGCAGGCCGCCGTACGCGCGCGCGCCGCTGCCGCCGAACCACGCGTGGCCGTCGGGGCCGGCGCGCAGCGGACCGAGGAACGTCAGGTACTGCC
>SCVU01000678.1 GCA_004296785.1 Planctomycetota bacterium | reverse complement strand
TGAAGTCCGCTTCGAGGATCTTCGAGACTTCCTTCAGCGCCTTCTTGCCCTTGTCGGTGAGGTCGGCCTTGCCCGATGCGAACGTGATCTCGTTCGGCAGCGTGAACACCATGTTCCCGTCGCGCTGCTCGTAGCCGACGCCCGCGTCGTCGAGCTTCGGGTAGTCCTTGACCGCGTCGGCTTCCGGCACGACCGGTGCGCCCGCTTCCGCGGTCCGCTTGCCGTTCGCCTCCGCGAGCGCCATCTCGTACGAGTCGAGCTGCGAGCGCAGCGACTGGTTCTCCTTCTTCAACCCGACGCGTTCCTCGCGCAGCGCGCCGAGTTCGGACTCGTAGTCCTTCATCTTCTTCTGGGAGGCGCAGCCCGTCGTCGCGGGCAGCGCGAGGAGCAGACCGAAGGAGAGCAGCAGCGGCAGGGTGGAGAGCTTCATGTGGGAAAAGGGCGCCGAAAGACCTCGGATTCGCGCTGCGCGGCGCGGCCCGTGCTCGGGCCGCGGATGCAATTTCCTGCGCTCGCGACTACGCGCGCGAGCCTATCCAGCCGGCGAGCTCATTCCAAGCCAGCAACGCGATTCCGATGCCGACCGCGAGCGCCGGTCCGAACGGAATGTACGAGCCGCACATCCGCCCGACGCGCAGCGCGCGCGCGAGTTCGGCGCCGCGGCCGCGCCGGCGCGCGCGCCCGCTCGACAGCGCGGCGAAGCGCAGCACGTTCGCGACGCCGACGACGGCGCCGAGGCACGACGCGAGCATCAGCGCGACCATCGCGCCGCCCGGTCCGACGAAGCCGCCGGCCGCGCCGAGCAGCTTGACGTCGCCGAACCCCATCGCCTCCTTGCCGAAGGCGAGCTTGCCGAGCTTGCCGATCAGCCAGAGCACGCCGGCGCCGACCGCGATCCCCGCCAGCGACGCGAGCCCGGCCTCCCACCACCCGATCTCCCCGTGCGGGCCCGCGGCGCTGCGCGCGATCAGGCTCTCGGCGTGCAGCGCCGGGACGAGCGCGCTCGCCAGCGGCGCGACCAGCATCCCGCCGATCGACACGCCGTCGGGGATCTCGAAGTGGTCGAGGTCGACGAAGGTCGCGACGAGCAGCGCCGACAGCGCGGTGCAGTGGACGGCGGCGAGCGGCCACTGCTGCGGGCCGGCCAGCCAGGCCGCCAGCAGCCACAGCCCGGCGTTCAGCACCTCGACCAGCGGATAGCGCCACGAGATCGGCGCGCGGCAGTGCCGGCAGCGGCCGCCCTGCATCAGGAACGACGCCAGCGGCAGGTTCTCGGTCCAGCCGAGCGTGTGGTTGCAGTGCGGGCAGTACGAGCGGCGCGGGTGGTTGACCGTCTGGTCGGTGCGGCCGTAGCGGTGGATCGCGACGTTGAGGAACGAGCCGACGCACAGCCCGAAGAGGCCGGCGCCGAGCGCGAACGCCAGCTGGCTCGGAGCCTCGAGCGCCATGGCTAGCCTCCGCTCCGCGGCCGGCCCGCCGCCGGCTCGTCCCAGTGCACCTCGACCTCGTCGACGCTCGGCGGGTCCCACACGCCGCCGGGCTCCATCCACAGATCGATCCGCACCTGCAGCGCCTGACACCCGCCGAGCAGCGCGGGGTCGTCGACCGGCCCGACGATGTCGACGCTGCCGCCGCGGCCCTCGCGCTCGCCGAGGTAGGCGACGCCGAAGCGGCCGCCGCCCGCGCGCGCGCTGACTTCGGCGCGCACCCAGCGCTCGACTCCGCGGATCGGGCGCAGCGGGGCCGACATCACGGCGACGTGGATCGGCTCGCGCAGCGCGTTCACCGTAGGCGGATCGAGCAGCAGCGGCGCCTGGCGCAGCGGCTCGCGGATCAACTGTCCCCCACCCTCGCGCAGGATCCACACCTCGCTCGCCTCGACCGGACCGGACGCGCGCACCCAGCCGCCGGCGACGAGCAGCAGCGGCCCGTCGACGCGGATCGCGCCGCTGATCACGAGGTCGGCGCCGGCGATGAGCACCGTCCAGTCCTCCGCCTCGGCCGCCGCCGAGGCGAGGAAATCCGTCAGCGTCGTCCCCGCCGGCGCGGGGAACACGCCCAGCGCGCGCGTCGGCGCGGGGAGCTGGCGCACGCGCTGCACCCAGGCCGCGTGCGACTCGCCCGCGCGGCGCCGGCGCTCGGGCGCGCCGCACGTGCGCTCGACTTCGCCCGCGACCTCGAAGCGACCCTGCGCGCGCAGCGTGCACAGCCCGTGCTCGGCTTCGAGCGCGAGCGCGCGCGGGATCGACAGCCGCGTCGCGCGCACGTCGCGCCGCGCTTCGCTGCCGCCGAGCTCGAGCGCGCCCGACGCGCCGTCGCCGGCCGCGAGCGGAAAGCGGATGCCGACGCTGCCGAGATCAGCCCAGTGCGCGGTGCCGTCGACGCCGTCGACGGCTTTGGGCGAGCGCTTCGACGCGTCGAGGAAGCTCGCGCGCCACGTCGCGACCGGGCTCGGACCGTCGGTGCGCAGCACGCGCAGCGGCGCCGTCGGCGTGTCGACCGCGTGCCACGCGGGCAGGCACGGATGTGCGCCGAGATCGCGCAGCGTGCAGCGCGTCGGATCGATCCACAGGTGGTACTCGCCCGGGTCGAGGCGGCTGGACGGGAGCTCGCCGGCCGCGCTCGCGCGCAGCTCGAGCAGCGCGCCGCTGGCGTCGTTGCGCGCGAGGCGGATCTCGACCGCGATCGGCAGCGGCTCGACCGGCTCGCTCGTGCGCGTGCCCGGCCCGAAGTAGCGCAGCTCGATCCCCTGCGCGCTGATCGTGCGCGGATCGAGCGGCTCGGCGCACGCGAGCAGGATCGGATCCCCCATCGCGACTTCCTGGCCGACCAGCGTCAGCGGCGCGCCGCGGTCGATGCTCGCGTCTTCGAACAGCGGCGTCGGCGCGGGCGGCGGCTCGCCGTTGGCGGGCGCGCTCGCCGGCGGATCCGCGGGCAGCGATGCGCAGTGGAACGCGCCGCGCCAACAACCGGCGAGCACGCTGCCGGCGCGGCTGCGCAGTCCGTCGGGCAGCGGGTAGCCGAGCAGCTCGACCGTGTACGTGCGGCCGGGTTGGAAGCCGGCGTCGGACAGATCGGCGCGCAGCGGCACGCGCGGGCGGAACTCGAGGCGCTCCTCCTCGACCCACAGCTCGCCTTCCGCGGGCCGGCCGCCTTCGTCGCGGATGCGCACGGTCGCGCGCGTGACCGAGCGGCCGTCGAGCGGCTCGGAGAAGTGGAACACGAGCACCTCGTTCAGGAACACGCCCGACAGGCGCGCCTGCGCCTGCTTGAATTGGCGCAGTTGGAACGGCGCGACCTCGCGCGCGCGATCGCGGCAGCCGGCGAGCGCGAGCCCCGCGCCGACCAGCGCGGCGCACGCGAGCAGGCTCGCTCCTCTGGTCGGTACCCAAGCCAAGGCGCCGGCCATTCCAGCATCGGCGAGGGGCCGCTCAAAGCCCTAGGATCGCGCGCGACCCCGCGCTCCCTACAATGGCGCGCGGAGCGGTGCGCGGCGCGAGCTGCGCGACGATGGACCTCATCACACGCCTGCGCGGACCGATCGGCTGTCGCCTGCTGATCGTGTACCGCACGGACCCGCGCGCGCTCGCCGCGCTCTTGCCGCCCGAGCTCGCGCCCGCGGAGTTCAAGGGGCACGGCCTCGCCGCGCTCGTCTACACGCACCGCGTGCGCGCGAGCGGTCGCTGGTGGAAGGCGCCGCCGAGCCAGGGCGGAGACCTGCTGAGCCTGCGCTTCGCCGCGCAGTTCCGCGGCGAGGCGCCGCAGCGCGCGGCCGTGTGGATCCCGCGCCGCGACACGAGCTCCGGCCTGTCGGCGCGGATGTCGAGCCTGTTGCTGCCCGGCGAGCACCAGTGCTGCGACGTCGCGCTCGAGCAGACCGAGTGCACGCTCGAGCTGTGCGTGAAGAGCACGCGCGGCGAGGAGCTGTACCTGCGTGCGGGCCTGGCGGGCGAGCTGCGCGGCTCGCTGTTCGCGCACGCGCGCGAGCTCGAGCACTGGCTGGCCGAACCGCGCATCGTGCGGCCGAAGAGCCCGTTCGAGGCGCTCGGGCCGGAGTTCGATCGCTCGGCGCTGGCGAGCGGGCGCCTGGCGGCGGAGCCGATCGAAGTGCGCGCGCTGCGCGCGCATCCGTTCGACGATCCGCACATCTTCGCGCCGGGGACGGTCGAGCTCGACTCGTGCTGGCGGCTCGTCGCGCGGCGCGGCGCGACGGAGGCGGCGCCGGCGAAGCTCGCGGGCCTGCGCAGCGTGCTCGGCGCGCCGGCGCCGACGCACCCGACCTGAGCCCCGAACGCAGCGAGGCCGCGCGGACCCTTGCGGATCCGCGCGGCCTCGCCTTGCGGGCCTCGCTCCGAACTACGGGACGAGCGTCACCGACACCGCGTTGCTGGCGAAGACCACCGACAGCGGCGACGGCTCGATCACCACGTACGCGTGGCTCGCGGTGAGCCCGACCAGCGTCGTGCCCGCCGGAATCGTCAGGCTCGCCGACGCGAAGCCGAACAGGTTGATGACGCTGAAGTTGTTGCTCAGCGGCGGCTTGTTCGGGTTCGAGAACGTGAACGTCGAGTACGAGTCGAGGTTCAGCGGCACGAGCAGCGAGTCGAGCGTGAAGCCCGGCGAAGTTCCGCTGACCGAACCCATCAGCAGGTACGGGTGCAGCGCGTAGGTCGGACCCGCGAACAGGTAGAACTGCTGCACGCCGCCCGTCGAGACCGAGATCTGGTAGGCGTTCGTGCCGAGCGAGCAGCCCTCGGTCACGAAGCACCCGCACAGACCCGGCACGACCTTGTTCGGGTCGGTCGGGCACAGATCGCTGCAGTCCGCGGTGCCGTCGCCGTCGGTGTCGGTGTCCGCGATCCCGCAGCCGCAGATGCCCGGGTCGATCTTCGTCGGATCGGTCGGGCAACCGTCGTTGCAGTCGAGCGCACCGTCGCCGTCGGTGTCGGTGTCGGCCACGCCGCAGCCGCAGACACCCGGAGCGATCTTGTTCGGATCGGTCGGGCAGCCGTCGTCGCAGTCCGCCGTGCCGTCGCCGTCGGTGTCGGTGTCGGCCACGCCGCAGCCGCAGATACCCGGAGCGATCTTGTTCGGATCGGTCGGGCAGCCGTCGTTGCAGTCCGCCGTGCCGTCGCCGTCCGTGTCGGTGTCGGCCACGCCGCAGCCGCAGATACCCGGAGCGATCTTGTTCGGATCGGTCGGGCAGCCGTCGTTGCAGTCCGCCGTGCCGTCGCCGTCCGTGTCGG
>SCVU01000677.1 GCA_004296785.1 Planctomycetota bacterium | reverse complement strand
GCGCGCTCGCCGCGGTGTTCGAGCTGCGCGGCGCCGTGCTCGAGGACCGGCTCGGTCCGTCGGCCGTGCGCGCGGCGCTCGACTTCGTCGAGCGCGTGCACGCGGCGCTCGGCGTGCTGCGACTCGAGCAGCACAACCTCGATCAGCAGGTCGAGGGCCTGATCCGCGCGCGCCTCGCCGCGCGCAAGTCGCGGGACTTCGCGGCCGCCGACCGCCTGCGCGGCGAGCTCGTCGCGCTCGGCATCGCGCTCGAGGACACGGCCAAGGGCGTGCTGTGGAAACGCGCGGACGGCACGGGCGGCGGACCGATCACGTGAGTCGGCTCGCCGCGCTCGCACTGGCCCTGCTGAGCTCGGTTCTGCTGGCACCGGTCCTCTGCAGCGCGCGCGCGCAAGAAACCCTGCGCTGGGGCGCCGATCTCAACGGCGGCGGGCCGTACGTCTACGAGGACGAGCGCGGCGAGCTCACCGGCTTCGAGTGGGACCTCGCGCAATGGCTCGCCGCGGGGCTCGAGCGGCGCGCCGAGCACGTGTACGGCCAGTGGGACAAGCTCCCGCAACTGCTCGACCGCGGCGACATCGACATCGTGCTGAACGGCTACGAGTGGAGCGCCGAGCGCGAGGCGCAGTGGCCGTCGAGCGTCCCGTACTACGTGTACCGCCAGCAGTTGATCGCGCGCGCCGACGACGCGTCGATCCGCGACTGGCCCGATCTCGACGCGCGCGCGGGCGCGGCGAAGAAGCGCGTCGGCGTGCTCGGCGGCTCGGCGGCCGAGCGCTACGCGAGCGAGCGCTGGGGCGATGCGATCGAGCTGCTCGCCTACGACGGCGTCACGAACACGCTCGAGCTCGTGCGCCAGCGCCAGCTCGACGCGACCGTGCAGGACACTCCGATCGCGTCGCACTACCTGCCGCAGTTTCCCGAGCTGCACTCACTCGGTGAGCCGCAGGCGCCGGGCTGGTACGTGATCTACACGCGCCGCGCGGATGCGCCGCTGCGCGCGCGCATCGACGCGCGGATCGCAGAAGGGCTGCGCGACGGCACGCTGCGCTCGATCTACGCGCGCTACGGTCTGTGGAACGACGAGCAGGCCGAGCTCGCGAAGTACGAGCACGCCTGGCCGCCGGCGAGCGCCGCGAACGGCGCCGCGCCCGCGCCGGACGACGGCCCGCGCTTCTGGTCGCTGCTCGGTCGCGCGGCGCTGACGACGATCGCGCTGGCGTGCCTGTCGATGCCGATCGCGATCGCGCTGGGGATCGCGGTCGCCGTCGGTCGCGCGTACGGGCCGCGCTTCGTCGCGTGGCCGCTGTCGGGCTACGTCGAGCTGTTGCGCGGCACGCCGCTCTTGCTGCAGCTGTACGTCATCTACTACCTGCTGCCGGCAGTCGGCCTGCGCATCCCCGAGTTCTGGGCCGGCGTGCTCGGCCTGTCGATCAACTACTCCGCGTACGAGGCGGAGAACTACCGCGCCGGGCTCGGAGCGGTGCCGCGCGGACAACTCGAGGCGGCGCTCGCGCTCGGCATGGGCAAGTACCGCGCGCTGCGCCGCGTCGTGCTGCCGCAGGCGCTGCGCATCGTGATCCCGCCGGTGACGAACGACTTCGTCGCGCTGTTCAAGGACACTTCGGTGTGCTCGGTGATCGCGGTGGTCGAGCTGACCGGCATGTACAACCGCCTGTACAACAACCACCCGGGCCGCGTGCTCGAGCTCGGCCTCGCGACTGCGGTGCTGTACTTCGGGATGAGCTATCCGGTCTCGCTGCTCGCGCGGCGCTACGAGCGCAGGCTCGAAGGGCAGCCGCGATGAGCGCGAGCGAGTTCGCGATCGAGGTGCGCGGCCTGGTCAAGCGCCGCGGCGAGCGGCGCGTGCTCGACGGCGCGTCGCTCGCGGTGCGCCGCGGCGAGGTCGCGGTGCTGATCGGGCCGTCGGGCGGCGGCAAGAGCACGCTGCTGCGCTGCATCAACGGTCTCGAATCCGCGGACGAAGGGGAGATACGCGTGCTCGGCGAGCGCGTGCCGTGCGGCCTCGCGCACGACGCGCCACAGCTCGTGCCGCTGCGCCGTCGCGTCGGCATGGTGTTCCAGCAGTTCCATCTGTTCGCGCACCTTTCGGCGCTCGAGAACGTGATGAGCGGGCCGCTGTGGGTGCGCGGCGAGCCGCGCGAAACCGCGCGGGAGCAGGCCCTCGCTCTGTTGCGCCGCGTCGGGCTCGAGGCGCGCGCGGGCGCGCGGCCGCGCGAGCTGTCGGGCGGCGAGCAGCAGCGCGTCGCGATCGCGCGCGCGCTCGCGCTGCGACCGGAACTCTTATTGTTCGACGAACCGACCAGCGCGCTCGACCCGACGAGCTCGCGCGAGGTGCTCGCGGTGATGGAGGAGCTCGCGCGCGCCGGGCAGACGATGCTCGTCGTCACGCACGCGATGGAATTCGCGCGCGCGGCCGCAACGACGCTGCACGTGCTCGAGGCGGGCCGCGTGGTCGAGTCTAGAGCGGCACTTTGACCAGGGCCGGGTTCGACAACAGCGCCGCGCCGCCCGCAGCGACGAACGCGGCCTGGAAGCACAGCGACGCGTACTGACCGGGCAGCGTCGGTGCGGCGATCGGGAACGTGAACGGGTGCGCGGCCGGCGGGCTCGCCGGCAGCAGCTTCGCGCCGACGACGAAGAGCGGCGCCGAGAGCTGCAGCAGTCCGTGCACGCCCGGGAGCGCGAGTGCGTCCGTCCCGGCCGCGGCGAGCAGCACGACGACGTCGCCCGGTTGTCCGGAGGCGAACAACGTCGCCGACGGCGACTCGAGCACGAGCGGCGGCGGCAGCAGCTGCCGGTACGCGAGGCCCCAGTCCTCGTGCGGCCCGCTGTACGCGACGAAGGACTGACAGCCTTGTACGGTCGTCACCGTCACCTCGGTCGTGCGCACGATCGACGTCGCGTCGGCGAAGAGGACCGCGGCGACGGTGCCGAACCACTTCGGCTGGCCGTTCTTCGCAAAGCTGCCGAGCACGAAGAGCTCGCTATTCGCGAGCGCCCACGCGCCGCCCTCGCCGGAGCCGCCGTCGCACGGCGGCTGGTAACCGGAGAAGTAGCCGTCCTGCCCGCCCGAGCCGCCGATCAGCTCCGAGCCGAGCACCGAGGCGCGCGAGCCCTCCAGGCGCAGCGCCACGGCGCCCGGGCCGCCGTACTGCGAGGTCGGCGGATACCCGCTCTCGCCGCTGCCGCCCTGCACGAGCGAGCGGTCGAACACGACCGCGTGGCTCGCGCTCACGTACGCGCCTTCCTGACTCGTCCCGCCGTAGACTCCGCAGCGCGAGAGCCACACCGCGCCCGCGCAGCCGCTCACGGCGAGCGCGCGCGTGCGCGATCCGGGCGCGGTGGTGCTCCAGTGCCCGTGGAGGCGGATGGCGTCGAGCGCGACCGACTGTCCCGGGCTCAGCTGGAGCACGCGCGTCTCGCCGAGCCAATCGACGGTCACGCCGTGACCGGAGACGCCGCCGATCGCGAGGGATTTCGCGCTGATCGTCGGAGCCGCGTAGAAGATCGGCGAGGCCCGCACGCGGATCGTGTCGCCGTCCTGCGCCGCGTCGACCGCGGCCTGCACGTCGGTGAAGTCGGCGACCGCGCCCGGCTTGTTGTCGACGATCCACAGCTTGCCGGTGCCGCTTCCGGTGCACGCGGCGAGCACGATGGGGAGCAGCAGGGGCAGCATGGCCCCATGCTACCGCCGCCCGCGCTCAGTGCGACTTGCCGCCGTGGCGCGCCGGCGGGGGAGGCTCGTCGCCTTCCTCCTCGGCCTGCTCGTCGAGGAAGTCGTTGATCTCCGACTGCAGCACGAGCTTCTCGTCGACGATCGGCTCCGGCTCGGGCACCTCGGCGTGCGCGAGCGGATTGATGCGCCGGTCGCGTTCGATCGCGTCGCGGATCGCCGCGTCGACCGTGGCCTGGTGCTCGATCGAATCGTCGTAGCGCCACGTCAGGCGCGGCGCGCGTCGCATCGAGAGCACGCCGGTGACCTGGCGCTGGATGAACCCCGAGGCCGACTGCAGCATGTGCTCGACCTTCGAGCGCTCGCCCTCGGTGCCGAGCACCGAGTAGTACAGCTTCGCGTGCGAGAGATCCGACGAGACCTCGACGCGCGTGATCGTCACGAAGCCGGCGCGAGGATCCTTGATCTCATGCGCCAGGCAGTGCGCGGCGCGCTCCTGGATGCGCGAGGCGAGGCGCGCGAGGGTCTTGGGATTGGCCATGGCGACGCCGCGGGCGGCGCCCGCGGCACCAATGAGTGGCGGCGGCGCCGCCTAGATCTTCAGCAGTCGCTTGCTCTCGACGAGCTTGTAGGACTCGAGCACGTCGCCGACCTGCGCGTCGTTGAAGTCGCGGATCGTGACGCCGCACTCGAAGCCCTCGCGGACTTCCTTCGCGTCGTCCTTTTCGCGCCGCAGCGAGGCGACCGAGGTCGTCTGGATCACGCGGCCGTCGCGCACGATGCGCAGCTTGTGATCGCGCGCGATCGTGCCGTCGAGCACCATGCAGCCGGCGATGTTGCCGAACTTGCTGGACGGGAAGACCCGGCGCACTTCCGCGTGCCCCATGATCTCCTCGCGCACTTCGGGGGAGAGCGAGCCCTCCATCATCGCCTTCAGCTCGTCGAGCAGCTCGTAGATCACCTCGTAGTAGCGGATCTCGATGCCGCTGCGCTCGGCTTCGGTGCGCGCCTTGCCGTTCGTCGAGACGTGGAACGCGATGACGAGCGCCTGCGAGGTGATCGCGAGGTTGACGTCGCTCTCGCTGACCTGACCGACGCCGGACAGCAGGAGCTTGAGCTCGACCTCGGGGTGCACCAGCGTCGAGATCTGCTGCTTCAGCACCTCGACCGAGCCCTGCACGTCACCCTTGACGATGACGTTGATGATCTTCTTGTCCTGGTCCTTGACCGCCTGGAGGATGTTCTCCTGGCTGATCGTGCGGCGCTCGGCGAGCGAGAGCTGGCGATTCGTGCGCGCGCGCTCCTCGGCCACTTCGCGCGCCTGGTCGATCGAATCGACGACGTGGAAGTGCGAGCCGACGCCCGGCAGCTCGTTCAGACCCGTGACCTCGACCGGCATCGACGGCCCGGCCTCCTCGAGGTCCTCGCCGCGGTCGCCGTGGATCGACTTGACCTTCCCGTAGCCCTCGCCGGCCAGGATGATGTCGCCGCGCTTCAGGCAGCCGTCCTGGATCAGGAGGTGCGCGACGCGGCCCTTGCCCTGCTGCACCTCGGCCTCGAGCACGACGCCGCGCGCCGCGCCCGTCGCGTGCGCGCGCAGGTCGAGCACTTCGGACTCGAGGAACACGCGCTCGAGCAGCTCCTGCACGCCGTCGCCCTTGAGGCCGCTGACGGGCAGCATCGCCGTCGTGCCGCCCCATTCCTCGGGGATCAGGTTCGCCGAAGCGAGCTGGTTCTTGACCTGGTCGGGCTTCGCGCCGGGCTTGTCGATCTTGTTGATCGCGACGACGATCGGCACCTTCGCCGCGCGCGCGTGCTCGAGCGCCTCGGTCGTCTGCGGCATCACGCCGTCGTCGGCCGCGACGACGAGCACGACGATGTCGACGGCCCGCGCGCCGCGCGCGCGCATCGCCGTGAACGCCGCGTGACCGGGCGTGTCGACGATCGTCAGCTTGTGGCCCTTCTGCGTCGTGACCTGGTACGCGCCGATGTGCTGCGTGATCCCGCCGGACTCGTCGGCGGCGATCTGCGTCTTGCGGATCGTGTCGATCAGCGTCGTCTTGCCGTGGTCGACGTGGCCGAGGATCGCGACGCACGGCGGGCGCGTCTCGAGATCCTCCTGCGCGACGCCGGCGCGCGTCTCGTCGAGCCCGCGCACGAGCGCGGCCTCGGCCGCCTCCTCGTGCGTGACGCTGAGCTCGATCTGGAACTCGGCCGCCAGCAGCACCGCCGTCTCGTCGTCGAGCAGCGAGTTGATGTTGACGCCGAAGCCGATGTTCTTGATCGCCGCCTTCAGCACGTCGGGCAGCTTGATCGACATCGCATCGGCGAGCTTCTTGATCGTCAGCGGCGCTGCGACCGAGAGCGCGCCGCCGATCGTCGGCGACGCCGAGGCCGACTCGCGCGAATGCGAGAAGCGGCGCTGGCCCGAGCCCGGGCCCGGGGGCGGCGCGCCGCGCTTGCGCAGGAAGCGGCTGGATTCGCGCTCGCGCAGCTGCTGCTGCGTGAGCTGGCCGCGCGCGGCGTCGCCGCGCGTCAACCCGTGCTTCTTGTTGACGCCGAGCGTCGGCTGCACGTTCGGCGCCGGACCTTCGTCGCTCGAGCGGAGTCGGCGCGCCTCGGGGCGCTTGATGCCCGACGGCTGCATCTTCGACAGGTCGACGAAGCCGACGACGTTGCCGGGCCGGCGCTTGGCGCCGGGCCGCACGATCTCGACCTGCGGCTCGACCGGGCGCACGGCGCTGGCCGCCGCGGCGATCGGCTCGGGGCTCGTGCCCGCGACCGGCGCGGGTTCGGGCGGCGGCTCCGGCGCGTGCGCGGGAGCGGGCTCGTGGATCGGCTCGGGCGCCTGCGTCGCCGCGGCCGGCGCGCTCTCGACGCGCGGCTCGTGGCTGCGCGCTTCGACCACGCGCGGTTCGTGCACCGGCGCGGGGTCGGCGACCGGTTCCGGCGCCGGCGCGAGCTCCGGCTCGGGTGCCTCGATCGGTGCGTGCGCGGCGGGCGCGTGTGCAGTCGGCGCGTGCGCGACCGGCGCAGCGCTCGGAGCGCTCGGGGCCTCGGCGACCGGCGCCGGTTCCGGCGCGGCGGGGGCCTCTGCGTCGAGCTTGACGGGCTTCTTCTTGCGCTTGACGACGAGGCCGCCGATCGCGTCGGCCTTGGCCTCGCTCGGCGCCGAGGCGCCGACGATGCCGTAGGCCTCGAGCTTGCCGCGGATCTCGAGCTCGTCGAACTCAGACAGCGTCGCCATCTGGTTCTTGAACTGCGAGTAGCCGAGCTTGTTGAGCTTGGCCACGAGCTCTTCGCCCTTGAGTCCGTACTCTTTGGCGAGGTCGTGGAGGCGCTTCTTCTTCTGCACGTTTGGGGGCTGCGTCGCTTGGGGGCGGAGGTTCTGGTGGGGCGGACGAGCGAGTCCGACCGCGGCTAGTCCTGGGTCGGAGTCTCGTCGGCGCTCGAATCCGCTGCGTTGGACGCGGCGCCGGCGCCCGCTTCGGAAGGCAGCTGCTCGGGCGGCAGGCCCGCTTCCTCGCGCTCGAACTGCGCGCGCGTCTTGATGTCGATGTCCCAGCCGCACAGGCGGCTCGCCAGGCGCACGTTCTGACCCTTCTTGCCGATCGCGAGCGACTGCTGGTCGTCGTCGACGACCACGGTCACCGAGTGCTGCTCGACTTCCGGGTAGATGTTCTCGAGGTGGATCGTCGCGGGCTTGAGCCCGTTCATCACCAGCGTCTCGAGGCTGTCGCTCCAGCGGATGATGTCGATGCGCTCGCCGCGCAGCTCGTCGATCACCGCCTTGATGCGGCTGCCGCGCACGCCGACGCACGCGCCGATGCAGTCGATCTTCGGGTCCTGGCTGATCACCGCCATCTTGGTGCGGTAGCCGGGCTCGCGCACGACGCGCTTGATCTCGATGATCGAGTCGGCGATCTCGGGCACCTCGAGCTCGAACAGCCGGCGCACGAGGTCGGGGTGCGTGCGGCTGATCGTGATGCGCACGCGCGGGCCGTCCTTGCGGACCTCGAGCACGATCGCGCGGATGCGATCGCCGGGGCCGAAGGTCTCGCCGCGCACGCGTTCCTCGCGCGGCAGGCCGGCCTCGGCACGGCCGAGGTTGACGACGAGCGCGTCGCCGTCGTAGCGCTGCACGGTGCCGTTGACGATCTGGCCGACGCGCGCCTCGTAGTCGTCGTACAGGACGTCGCGCTCGGCCTCGCGGATCTTCTGGATGAAGCCCTGCTTGAACGCCTGTGCGGCGATCCGGCCCAGCTCGGCCAGGTCGAACTCGTAGACGCCCTCGTCGTCCTCGATGCTGATCTCGCCGGACTTGCGGTCGATGGCGACGACGAGATCCTCGCCCGCACCGAGGCGCTTCTTGACGGCCGCACCGACCGCCGATTCGAGCCCTTGGAAGATCAGCTCGGCGGGAATGTCCTTGTCGCGGTGGATCACGTCCACCAGTCGCAACAGGTCTTCGCGGTTCATGGAGAGGTGACGGCGGCGGGTTCTGTGGAGGTCGCGGGCCTGAAACGTGTCGCCGCGCGTGGAGCGGGGCGCGACGCAAGGAGCCGCGCGCACCCGCTGTCGGATGCACGTCGACTCCCTGCGCCCCCCCGCGGAGCTGCCGGCGCTCGCGCCGGAAGCGGAACCGCCAGAGAAGCGCCCCATGCACCCCGAGCGGAGGCATGAGTCAGGAAATGAATCGCCATTCTGATATACAGGCAGTCGGCCCGTCAACGCGCAGCACGCGCTCGCGTGCGGGGCCAGCACCGATGCCGGACCCGCACCGCCCGATCAGCGAGCCCCTGCTGTGCGGAGATTCCCCGGTGTTCCGGGACTTTCGAGCGGCACTCGAGCGCGCGGCGACCAGCCAGGCGACGCTGCTGCTGCAAGGCGAGAGCGGAACTGGGAAGAGCGCGGCCGCGCGCTACGTGCACGCGCGCTCGGCGCGCTCGGCCGGCCCGTTCGTCGCGGTCGCGCTGGCCGCGCTGCCCGAGAGCCTGATCGAGGCCGAGCTGTTCGGGCACGAGCAGGGCGCGTTCACCGACGCGCGCCGGGCGCGCACCGGACGCATCCGCTCCGCGCACGGCGGCACGCTCGTGCTCGAGGACGTCGATCTGCTGCCGA
>SCVU01000676.1 GCA_004296785.1 Planctomycetota bacterium | reverse complement strand
CTTCTCGCCCCTCAATCGCCGGAGGGCGGCACCGCTGTAGTCCCGCACCGGCCTCGACAACTTCCGCCATGGCCAATCCCAAGCGCCGAACCAGCCGTGCCCGCCAAGGGGAGCGCCGCTCCCACCTCGCCCTGAAGACCGTGCAGCTCAACAACTGCGCGCGCTGTGGTTCGCCGACGCGTCCGCACCGCGTGTGCGACAACTGCGGCTACTACGGCTTCGACAAGGGCGGCGAGAAGAAGGGCACCGACGTCCTGAGCAAGGAAGAGTTCTAGCGGAGTTCGGCGCGCGCGAGCCGCCCGCGGCCGCGCGCTCCGCTCCGTCGTTTCGGTCCGTCATTTCGAGTCCAGGGATCTCACGTCATGACGAGCGCGCGGATTGCTCTCGACGTCATGGGCGGCGACGCCGCCCCGCAGGCCATCCTCGAAGGCGCGCTGCTCGCGACGCGGCCGGGACCGCGCCACGTCGCGGCGGCGCGCATCGTGCTGGTCGGCCCGCAGGCGACGATCGAGAGCTGGCTCGCCGAGCACGGCGGCAACCCGGGCTTCCCGATCCAGAACGCGACGCAGGTCGTCGAGATGGGCGAGTCGCCGGCCGCCGCGCTGCGCTCGAAGCCCGACAACTCGATCTCCGTCTCCGTCGGCGCGGTGCGCAAGGGCGCGGCCGCCGCCGCGCTGTCGATGGGCAACACCGGCGCGTGCGTCGGCGCCGCGACGCTCGGCCTCGGCACGCTCGAAGGCGTGCGCCGCCCCGGCATCGCGGTGACGATCGCGCTGGCCGGCAAGCCGCTCGTGCTGATCGACATGGGCGCGAACGTCGCGCCGAAGCCGGCGGACCTGCTCGCCTACGGCCTGATGGGCTCCGCGTACGCGAACGCGTGCCTGAGCGTCGCACAGCCGCGCGTTGGCCTGCTCAACGTCGGCGAGGAAGAGGGCAAGGGCAACGACCTGTGCAAGGAAGCGTGGGGACTGCTGAAGCAGTCGTGCCCGGGCTTCATCGGCAACGTCGAGGGCTGCGACCTGTTCCGCGACCGCGCGGACGTCATCGTCACCGACGGCTTCACCGGCAACGTCGCGCTGAAGCTGATGGAGGAGATGGGCAGCTTCCTGCTCGGCATGGTGCTGCGCGAGCTCAAGTCGCACCAGGCGCAGTGGGCGGGCGAAGCGCTCGCGCACGTCAAGGCCAAGGTCGACTACGCGCAGTACGGCGGCGCGCTGCTGCTCGGCCTCAAGGGCGTGATGATCATCGGGCACGGCCGCTCGGACGCGACGGCGGTCGCGAATGCGCTGTGGCAAGGCGCGCAGGCGCTCGATCGCGGCGTCAACGAAGCGATCCAGCGCACGCTCGCCGCGGCGCCGGCGGCGTCCTGACCCGCGCTTCCCTCGGCCGACGCCGAGGCTAGAATCCGCTCACGTCCGCCGGAACCCGCCGCGCGGCCTCCGTCCAGCGCCCGAGTCCCCTCCGCATGGCCAACCGCGTTCGCGTCGGCATCGCCGGCACCGGCTCCTACCTCCCCGAGCGCGTCGTGCCGAACTCGGAGTTCGAGAAGACCCTCGACACTTCGGACGAGTGGATCGTGCAGCGCACCGGCATCCGCGAGCGGCGCTTCGCGGCCCCCGACCAGGCGACCTCCGATCTGTCGGTGATCGCGGCCGAGCGCGCGCTCAAGCAGGCCGGTATCGCCGCGAGCGAGCTCGACCTGATCGTCGTCGGCACGCTGACGCCCGACTTCCTGCTGCCGTCGACCGCGTGCCTGATCCAGGACCGCCTCGGCGCGAAGAACGCGGCCGCCTTCGACTGCAATGCGGCGTGCACGGGCTTCATCACCGCGCTGCACACCGGCGAGGCGTTCGTCGCGGCGGGCCGCGCCAAGCGCGTGCTCGTGATCGGCGCGGAGACGCTGTCGCGCTTCGTCGACATGCACGACCGCACCTCGTGCATCCTGTTCGGCGACGGCGCCGGCGCGACCGTGCTGATGCCGTGGGAGGACTGCAAGCAGGGCGAGATCCTCGACACGCGCATGGGTGCCGACGGCTCGGGCTACGAGTTCATCCACATGCGCGGCGGCGGTTCGCGCCTGCCGGCGACGGCGCAGACCGTCGCGGCGGGGGAGCACGCGATCCGGCTGAAGGGCCGCGAGGTGTTCCGCTTCGCCGTCACGTACATGAGCGACCTGATCGCCGACCTGACCAAGGGCTATCCGAAGGAAGAGCTCGGACTGATCGTGCCGCACCAGGTCAATCGGCGCATCATCGATGCGGCGCTCGAGCGGCTCGGCATGGACGACTCCAAGGTCATCGTCAACATCCAGCACTACGCGAACACGTCGGCGGCGACCGTGCCGATCGCGCTCGACGAGGCGATCCACGCGGGCCGGCTCGAGAAGGGCAAGCTGTGCGTGCTGGTCGCTTTCGGCGCCGGCCTCACGTGGGGCGGCACGCTGCTGCGCTGGTAGCCGGCGCGCTGCTCGCGTTCGTTCACGCTCTCGGTCCTCGGTCCTCGGTCCACAGGAACTACCCGCGATGGGACTCGGTCTGTTGTTTCCCGGTCAAGGCGCGCAGCACCCCGGCATGGGCGAGGACTGGTGCGCCGCCTCGCCCGAAGCGCGCGCGACGTTCGAGACGGCCGACCGCGTGCTCGGCTTCCCGCTCGCAAAGGCGTGCTGGAGCGCCGGCGACGACGTCAACCGCACCGACATCGCGCAGCCCGGCATCTTCACGACGTCCGTCGCGATCGTGCGCGCGCTCGAGGCCCGCGGCTGGAGCCGCGCGCCGTTCACGCTGACCGCGGGCCTCTCGCTCGGCGAGTACACGGCGCTGTGGTTCGCCGGCTGCATCACGTTCGAGGACGGGCTGAAGCTCGTGCGGCTGCGCGGCCAGGCGATGCAGGCGGCGAGCGAGCAGATCCCGAGCACGATGCTGTCGCTGATGGGGGCGACCGAGGAGCAGGCGCGCGCGCTCGCGGCGGCCGCGGCGGCGAACGGGATCTGCCAGGTCGCGAACCTCAATGCGCCGGGACAGGTCGTGCTGTCGGGCGAGCTCGCGGCGATCGCGCAGGCCGAGCTGCTCGCGAAGGACCACGGGATCCGCCGCACGCGCCGGCTCGTCGTCGCCGGCGGCTTCCACTCCGAGTGCATGCGCCCGGCCGCACAGCGGCTCGAGGCCGCGCTGCGCGAAGTCGAGATCCGCGCGCCGCGCATCGAGTTCCTGACCAACGTCACCGGCGAGCGCGTGACGGAGCCCGCCGCGATCCGCGCGCACCTGGCGAACCAGGTCTGCGCGAGCGTGCTGTGGGAGAAGAGCATGCGCCGCGCGATCGAGCTCGGCGTGCGCGAATTCGCCGAGCCCGGTCCGGGCAACGTGCTGTGCGCGCTGCTCGGCAAGATCGACGCGAGCGTGGCGACGCGCTCGTACGCGCGGCCCGCCGACGCGGCCGTCGGCTCCTGAGGCAGTTTCGGTCGCGTTGCGCCTCGCGGGGGGGCTGGCTATAGTCCGCCGCTCGCGAGCCCCTCGCGCGCCGCCGATCCACTGCCGGACCGCGCAGCGCCAGCAGCACTCACTCCGCACCGCACGCACTTGGAGCCCAACGAGCGTTTCCTCGCCGGCAAGACGGCCCTGGTCACCGGCGCTTCGCGCGGCATCGGCAAGGCCATCGCCGTGCAGCTCGCGCGCCGCGGCGCGCGCGTGGCCTGCGTCGCGACGCAGGCCGAGCGCTGCGCGGAGACCGTCGCGGCCTGCACGGCCGCCGGCGGCACGGCG
>SCVU01000675.1 GCA_004296785.1 Planctomycetota bacterium | reverse complement strand
GCGACGCGCTGCGCGGCGCTCTCGACCTGCGCGCGGATCGCGCGCGCCGTCGCGAGCTGCGTCTCGGCCGCGAGCCCGGCCGCGCGCAGGTCCGCGCGCGCGACCTCCCACGCCGTCTGCAGGTCCGCGTACTCCTGGTCGGACAGCGCCGGCGGCACGCGCTCGTGCAGCGTCTTGCCGCGCTCGTGGCGCGCGCGCGCGTTCTCCTCCTGCAGGCGCACGCGCTCGACCGCGGGCAGCGCATCGATCGAGAAGCCCTCGCCCGGCAGTTCCTTCAACCCGAGCGGCGCGAGCACCTGCTCGAGCGCGCGCTCGCGCTCGCGCAGCGCGAGCTCTTGATCGCGCGACTCGATGCGCGCGAGCAGCTGGCCCGGGCGCACGACGTCGCCGAGATCGGCGGCCAGCGCCTCGATGCGGCCCGAGACCTTGGCGGCGACGGTCGTCTCCTCCTCGCCGTGGAACGTCCCCGTCACGCGCAGGAAGCGCGCGAGCGGCGCCGGCTCGACGCGGACGAGCGCGAGCTCGACCGCTTCGCGCGGCGCGGTCGGGGCAGTCGGCGCAGGCCTGGACGCGCTGCCTTCCCCGCCGCGCGCGCGCTCACACGAGGCGAGCGCGAATGCGAACGCCAAAGCGGATGCGAGTGCCGCGAACGCGGCGCGAGGAGCGCGCATCCGCCCTTTATCGCCCGCGCCGCGGCGGTCGGCAAGCGCCGCGCGGCGGCGCCGGCCCCCGCGTCGACGACTCGGCGACTACTCCTTCGCGGCCTCGACGACCACCGTGACTTCGGCGTGCTTCTCGCCGTACACGTGGATCTTGACCTTGTGCGTGCCGAGCGTCTTCAGCGCGTGCTCGAGCCGCACGTCCTTCTCGTCGACCGGGTGACCGACGGCCGCGAGCAGCTTGACGATGCTCGGCGCGCCGACCGACCCGAACAGGCTGCCCTTCTCGTCCGCGCGCTCGCGCGTGACCAGCGACAGCGAGGACAAGAGCACGACGCGCTTCTCGATCTCGGCGTTGCGCGCCGCCTCTTCGGCGTCGAGCTTCGCGCGACGCTTGCCCATCGACTTCTTGTTCTCGTCGGTCGCTTCGATCGCGAGCTTGCGCGGCAGCAGGAAATTGCGCGCGAAACCCGGCGCGACGCGCACGACGTCACCGGTCTTGCCGATCGGCGGCAGGGACTCGCGCAGCAGCAGTTCGATCTTCTTCGCCATGGGGTTGCTCCTTTGGGGGATGCTCCGTTGCGTTCGGTTCTGAAGGTTGCGGCTCAGCCGACGAACGGCAGGAACGCCATGTGGCGCGCGCGCTTGATCGCGAGCTTCAGCGCCTTCTGGCGCTGCGTATTGAAGTTGGTGCGCTTGCGGCCCTGGATGTTGCCCTGGCTGTTCATGAAGCGCGCGAGCGTCTCCATGTCCTTGTAATCCAGGTGCTCGGGGTACTTCGCGGGCTTCGGCACGGCCGAGGACTCGGCGGCGGCGACTTCGGCGGTCAGGTTGTGATCGGGCATGGAAGGAGTTCCGTGCGGTTGGTTCGAGGTGTGGGGTGTGGGTAGGGGCGCGCGCTACTCGCGGCCCGCCGGCGTGGCGGGCGCTGCCGCGGAATCGTGATCCGGCGCGGCTTCGACCTCGACCATGCGGTCGGGCGGCGCCTCGACGATGCCGTTCTGCACGACGGCGTAGATGCCGGCCTCGTCGTTCGGCGGCACCGGCGCGCTCCAATCGGGAGCGGCTTCGAGCGCGGCGAGCCCTGCTTCGCCTTCCGGCAGCGCGTCGCAGCGCACCAGCAGGTAGCGCAGCAGCGACTCCGACAGGTCGAGGTCGCGGATGAACGGCGGGATGCCCGTGCGCGGCAGCTCGTAATACATCAGCAGGTACGTGCCGCGGCGGCGACCGCGCACCGGGTAGGCGAGCTTGCGCTCGCTCCAGCGACGCGCCGTCACGACCTTGCCGCCGTGCTTCGCCACGAGATCGGTGATGTGATGCTTGGCGGCGTTCCAGCCGGCGCGGACGACGTCGTTGTCGAGCAGGAACATGCCTTCGTACAGCTGCGGACTCATGCTTGGGCTCTCGATCGTGGCGCGGTCGCGCCGTCGTGCGCGTCACGGGCACGCGCCGGGTGGGTTGCGGCTATGGGGCCGTGGGCGCGGCTCGCGAGAGCCGCCCCACGCCGCGTTCGGCTCCCCGACCGCCAGGCGGCGAGGACTTTGAGAACGTGGACTCGGCGCCGAGGGGCTCGGACGCCAAGGGGCCGAACAGTATAGGGACGGCGAGCGCAGCGGCAAGCGCGCTACGATCACGCCCCGGAATGCACGCTCGCCGCCTGGGGGTCCTCGTTCTCGCGGTGCTCGCGGCCCCCGGGGTCGGGCAGGAGCCGCCGAGCTCTGCCCCCGCCACCCCCGCCACCCCCGCCAGCGCGCCCGCGGCACTGCGCGCCGAGGGCGCGCTCGAGGACGGCCGCCGCGCCGGCGCGTGGGTCCTGTACTACTCGGACGGCGCGGTCGCGGCGCGCGGTCAGTACGTGAACGGCCGGCTGCACGGCCCGTGGGAAGCGCTGTGGCCCGACGGCAAGCCGCGCGCACGCGGCAAGTACCGGCTCGGCTTCCGCGACGGCGCGTGGAAGGCGTGGCGCGCGGACGGGGCGCTCGACGCCGCGGAGTCGGGCGAGTTCGAGGTCGCGACCGACAAGTGGCCGGAGGGCGAGCTGCGCGCGGCGATCGAGCGCCGCGCCGGCGAGCCGAACGGCCGCGCGACCGCGCACTGGAAGGACGGCACGCCGGCGTTCGAGGGCGCGTACCGCGCGGGGCTGCGCGAAGGCAACTGGCGCTGGCGCCACCCCGACGGTTCGCTCGATCGCGAATTCCTGAGCGGCTGGTACGAGCGCGGCGCGTGGCGCGAGCCGCTGCGCGAAGCGGCCGACGACGAGCTGCTGCCGCAGGAGCGCCCCGCTCGCAGCGCGGGCGCGGCGCCGCGCACCGTGGGCTTGTTCAAGTTCGCGCGCGGCGAGATCACGGACGCCGACGCGCGCGCGCTCGAGCAGCGCTTGATCAGCTCGGCGCACATGAGCGAGGCCGAGCGCGCGAACGCGCGAGCCGAGCTCGCCGCGCGCGGCCGCGCGATCGCGCCGCTGGCGTGGAACGCGTGGCTCGAGAGCGCGCGCCGACCCGAGCCCGACCTCGCGCTGCAGCAGCACTGCCAGGACGTGCTCGCGGCGGCGCTCGAGCTCGGCGCGGACCCGCTGCTCGCCGCGCCGGCGGGCGATGCCGCGAGCAGCGTGCGCGCGCTGCAGCGTTGGTCGGTGCTCCTGCGCGCGACCAACGTCGGCGCGGAGCTCGGCGCGAACGCCGAGGACGCGGCGTGGCGCGCCGAGCGCACGCCGAGCGCGCGCAACACGCGCGTCGCGGCGCTCGTCGCGAACTGGCTGGGATTGCCGAGCGGCGGCCCCGGCGGACCGGGCGCCGCGCGGCAATC
>SCVU01000089.1 GCA_004296785.1 Planctomycetota bacterium | reverse complement strand
CGACGCGATCAGCGGTCAGGGCGAGAGCGGCGTCTTCACCGATCGCTACTACCGCAACACGGGGCCGGCCGACACGCATCCGCCGCGCATCGGGCGCGTCGAGGCGGCGCCGGCGACCGTGCCGCTGGCGGCGTTCGCGGCGGGCGGGCTCGTGCGGCACGCGTGGATCCAGGATGCGACGTGGGACGACGGCTGGACCTTCGCGACGGCGGCGCTGCTGATCGAGACCGACAAGCTCGGCGAGCTCGCTGCGAGCAGCGTCGCGCTGCGCCACAGCGGCGGCCAGATCTTCCGCGGCGTGATCGCGCCGGCGCCCGCGTCGACCGGGCTCGTCGGCATGCGCGTCGACTACCGCGTCGCGGCCGGCGACCGAAGCGGCAATCCGTCCGTCTCGAGCGTGCACAGCTTCGTGATCTGCGGCAGCGCGAGCTACGGCGCGGCGGGCGGCGTGAACTCGATCGCGCTCGGCGCCGACAGTCCCGCGCTCGGCGGCACGCTCGCGGTCGACGCCGCCGGTGGGCCCGCGAATCAACCCGGTCTGCTCGTGCTCGGGACGGCGCGCGCGAACCTGCCGCTGTACGGCGGGCAGCTGCTGGTCGCGCTCGACAGCGCAGCGGCGTTCCCGCTCGCGTTCGACGGCGCGGGTCTCGCGAGCTTCGCGCTGCCCGTGCCGACGACCACCGCGCTCGCCGGCTTCGTGCTCGACCTGCAGTGCGGCGCGCTGGATGCGTCGAAGCCGCAGGGCGTCGTGCTGTCCAACGGGCTCGAGATCGCGCTGTGCGCGCCCTGAGCTCGACCCGGACCGCGAGCTGGTACGCTGCAATGCCCGGTTGGATCGAGAATCTCCCGTGCCCACGCTCCCGCGCCTCGCGTTCCTCTTGACCGTCCTCAGTGGCTCGGCCGCCGCGCAGTGGAATCCCGCGGCCGGTCAGTGGGGCAAGACCGATGCGACCGACGTCCGCGTGATGACGTGGAACGTCCGCGACTCGATCTGCTCGAGCAACGACAAGCAGGAGGGCAACAACGATTGGTGCGCGATCGCGCGCATCGTCGCGGCGCTCAAACCCGACGTGCTGATCCTGCAGGAGTGCGCGGACAACGAAGGGCAGGGCAGCGGTTCCGGCATCGACTCGGTCGCGAACCTGTCGACGACGCTCAACCGCTTCCAGTACGGCGGCACCGATCCGTTCAACGGCAACGTCGCGATCACGAGCTGGGTGCGCAAGTACGCGCCGACCTACGACCTGCCGTTCTGGTTCGTGTCGAGCGACAACGACGGGTTCAACCGCGACGTGATCCTGTCGCGCCATCCGTTCGGCGACCTGAACGGCGACGGCAAGAACCAGTACTCCGACACGCCGAACATCGGCGCGGATCTGTGGGCGCCCGGCGGCGACGGCGGCATCCGCGGCTTCCAGCACGCCGAGCTCAACCTGCCCGACGCGAGCTACGCCGGCGATCTCGTCGTCGGCAACAGCCACTTGAAGGCGGGCTCGCAGGCGAGCGACAAGGCCGAGCGGCTCGTCGCGGCGCAGAACATCGCGTACTACCTCGACGCGTTCTACAACGGCCTCGGCCTGGGCAGCGTCGATCCGCACGGCAAGATCGCCGACAGTCCCGCTGCGACGAGCGTGCTGCCGGTCGAGCGCGCGATCGTGATCGGCGGCGACTGGAACGAAGATGAGTCGCAGAACGGCACCAAGGGCCCGGCCGAGTGGCTGACGCGCGGCGCGGCGAGCGATCCGGTGGGCTCGAGCGGCGGCGACGGCGTCGACCGCAACCGCACCGACATGAGCTTCGACGACGCGCGCGACGTGTTCACGAACAGCGCGTTCACCGTGACGACCGCGAAGTTCGACTACCTCGGCTGGCAGGACTCGGTGATCTGGCAGCGCCGCGCGTTCGTGTTCAATTCGGCGACGCTGCCGGGCGGCGCGGTGCCCGCGGAGCTCGCCGGCTACACGGGCGGCACCGCCGGCGCGACGGCGACCGCGTCCGACCACAAGCCGGTCGTCGCCGACTTCGTGCTGTTGCCCGCGCTCGGCTGCAACACGGCCGGCACGAACCTCGGCTACGCGAAGATCGGCGGCGCCGGCAAGTTCCCGCGCTTCAGCGCGTGCGGCTCGCTCGCCACCGGCGGCAGCGCGACGCTGAGTTTGGTCGACGCGCGACCGAGCTCGATCGCGTACCTCGCGCTCGGACTCAATCCCGGCCTGCAGCTCGCGCTCGGCGGCACGCTCGTGCCGCTGAACGCGCAGTTCCTCGGGCCGTACGCGACCGACGCGAACGGCGCCGTCACCATCCCGGGGATCGCGGGCGGCGGCGGGCCGTTCTCCGTCGTCGTGCAGTGGGGGATCCTCGACCTGTTCGCGACGCAGAGCACGTCGTTCTCGAACGCGCTGCGCCTGAACTTCCTGCCGTAGCGCGGCGCGCGGCCGCACGACGGCCGCCACGCCGCCACGCCGCCACTGCTGCCTCACGGCAGCAACTTGACGCGCACCTCGAGGCCGAGACCGGGTCCGACGTCCGTGCCGAGTCGCCCGTCGACGGCGCCGTTGGCTCCGGCGCGCAGCAGCTCCTCGCCCGCGAGCAGATCCGCATCCGCGAAGTCGAGCGTCGACGGCGCGTTCGGCGCGAGCAGCGCCGGCCGCGCGGTCGCGCGATTCACGCGCGCGCGCGTCCGCACGAGCGCCGAGAGCTGACCGTCCGGCGCGATGCGCGGCACGATCTCGACGACCACGCCCTGGAACACGAAGCTCGAGCGCGGATCGGCGATCGACGAGCCCTGCGCGACTTCGACGTCGTAGTCGCGCACGTCGAGGCTCTCGCGGCCGAGCGCGATGATCCCGCTGCCGCCGGCGCGCACGACGCACGACGCGCGCGCGCCCACTTCGCGGGCCGCTCCGCGCGTCAGCACGAGCTCGATCGCGGCGAGGCGCGGTGCCGGGCGCGCGCCGAAGCTCGGCGCCGTGGATCCCTTGCGCCGCTGCTGCAGCAGGATGCCGGCGATGCTGGTGGTCTGCAGCAGCCCGTCGTACTCAGTCGCTTCGAACTCCTCCGGCGGCGGCGCGCCGCGCAGGTTGACCTGCAGCGAGTGCTCACCCAGGAGCGGCGACACGAAGCCGCTGCCTTCGGCGCGCGTCGACGGCAGTTGCTCGAGCCGATGCGCGCGCGGCGTGGCCCAGCCCGACATGTCGCGCACGGCGATCTCGCTGCCGTCGAGCAGCGCGATCGACTCGCTGCGGACGGCGCGCGCGCGCGGCGCGAGCACGACCAGTGTCTCCGCGTTCGTCGCGTCGATCGCGACGCGCGAGCGCAGTGCGAGCGCCTTGCCGGCCGGCACGTAGCCCTCGAGCCCCCAGGCGGCGCAGCTCGCGACGACCTGCGCGAGCCGGTAATCGCCGTCGGTCTCGAGCGCCGTTCCGCCGGTCAGCTCCGTCTCGCTCTGGGTCGTGACGCCGCCCGCCGGATTGCGCACGCGGCGCTGCACCGAGTCGACGCCCAGCAGCCGCCCGGGAATGCTGGCGCGGCGCACCGCGATCTCGCCGCTCGGCTCGACCGACTGCGCGACGCAGGCGAGCCAGGTGCCCGCTTCGTCGCCGCTCGCGCGCACGCCGAGGCGCAAGCCCG
>SCVU01000674.1 GCA_004296785.1 Planctomycetota bacterium | reverse complement strand
TGCAGGCGCGTCAGCCCGAGCGCGTGCGCGACGAGCAGCTCGGCCTCCAGCCGCGCCGACTCGACGCCGCGCTCGGAAAGAAACGGCCGCGCGAGCGCGAGCACCTCGGCGGTCGTGCGCGGAGCGGCTTTCGGAGCGGGAGTGCTCACGATCGCGCGCTCACAAGTTCGCGATGCGCTCGGCGCGGTCGCGCTCGTCGAGCGCCTGCAGCACCGGCATCAACTTGCCGTTCAGCACTTGCTCGAGCGACCAGTTCTCGCCGAGCCGGTGGTCGGACAGCCGGTTCTGCGGGAAGTTGTACGTGCGCACGCGCTCGGAGCGATCGCCGCTGCCGATCAGGCCCTTGCGCTGCGCCGAGCGCTCGGCGTGCAGCCGCGCGCGCTCGGCCTCGAACAGCCGCGTGCGCAGCACGCGCATCGCGCTCTCGCGGTTCTTGTGCTGCGAGCGGCCGTCCATGCAGACGACGACGACGCCGGTCGGGATGTGCGTGATGCGCACCGCCGACTCGGTCTTGTTGACGTGCTGGCCGCCCGCGCCGCCGGCGCGCATCGTGTCGATGCGCAGATCGTCGGGGCGGATCGTCAGGTCGACGTCCTCGGCCTCGGCGAGCACCGCGACCGTCGCGGCGGAGGTGTGCACGCGGCCCTGCGCCTCGGTCGCCGGCACGCGCTGCACGCGGTGGCCGCCGGATTCGTGGCGCAGGTAGCGCCAGACGTTCTCGCCCTCGACCGCGAACACGACTTCCTTGAAGCCGCCGAGCTCGGTCGACGAGCTCTCGATCGGCTCGATCTTCCAGCCCTGCTGGTCGCACAGCCGCGTGTAGAGCTTGTAGAGATCCGCTGCGAACAGCGCGGCCTCGTCGCCGCCGGTGCCGGCGCGGATCTCGACGATCACCTTGCGGCGGCGCAGGTCGGAGTCGGAGACGAGCTCCTCCTGCACCTCGGTGTAGAGCGCGCGCTCGCCCTGCTCGACGGCCGCGAGCTCCTCGCGCACGAGGTCGGCCATCTCGGCGTCGGAGGCGAGCCCCGCGGCCTGGCCGCGGCGCTGCTGCAGCTCGCTGTAGCGCTGCCACAGCTCGTGCGCGTGCTCGAGCGCGCCGCGCTCGCGCAACAGATCCGGCAAGCGACGCGGCTCGACGTTCGGGCTGCCGACGAGCGCCGTCAGCTCTTCGTAGCGATCGGCGCGCTCGCGCAGCTTGGCGACGATCGGCGCGGGATAATCCATCGCGGCGGGGGCGCCGGCGCGGAGCTACTTCGTCGCGCCTTGGGCGGGCGCTTCCTTCGAAGCGCCGTACTTCTTCACGTACTTGTCGACGCGGCCCGCGGTGTCGACGAACTTCTGCTTGCCCGAGTAGAACGGGTGGCAGACGCTGCAGATTTCGATCCGCATCTCCTTGAGCGTCGCGCGGGTCATGAACGTGTTGCCGCAACCGCAAGTGACCTTGCAGTCGTGGTACTTCGGGTGGATGTCAGCTCTCATCGGTTTGGCTCCGTCGGGCGCGCCA
>SCVU01000673.1 GCA_004296785.1 Planctomycetota bacterium | reverse complement strand
CAGCGCGAACCAGCCCGGAGCGCTGCGCGGCAGTCCGTGCGCGGCCACGCGGAACGCGGTGTTGCCGACCTGCGGATCCTGGAACGCGCCGATCGTCGCAGTGCCGGCACAGCCGCCCGTGCCGCCGCCGAACGACGCAATGCCGCTGGGATCCGGCGAGAGCTCGACCTGCACTTGCAGCAGGCCGAACTGGCCCCAGCACAGGTCGAGTCGGCCGTCCGCATTGAAGTCGCCGCTGCGGATCCGTCCGACGCTGGAGCGGTTCGCCAGCGAGTAGAGCGAGGTCTTGACTCCGTTCGCGAAGCGCGACACGTAGACCAGCGGGTGGCCCCCGCCGCCGGCGACCAACTCGCGCTGGCCGTCGCCGTCGAGGTCGACCGCCTCGAGCGCCGACATTCCGCTGATGGACGCGCTCCCCGCGATCGGGACGGTCGCCGGCAGCGCGAACCCGCCGCTGCCGTTTCCCGCGGCGATGTTCGCTTGGAGGGAGCCGTGGACCCACGCCACGTCGACCAAACCGTCGCAGTCGAAGTCATCGATGCGGCACGGACCGACGGTCGCGCCCGCAAATTGGAGGGTCTGCTGCGGCCCGAACTGACCTGCGCCCGTGGCGAGCACCCAGTGCAGGGAGCCACTGAACGGGCCGGTCGGGCTGCTCGAGCGTGAGCACGCGAGATCCGCGCGGCCGTCGGCATTCACGTCGCCGACCGCGAGATTGGTGCCGGCGGGGAGCGTCGTCTGCTGGTGCGGTCCCCACAGCGCGGGCCCGAGATTCAGGTGCGTGTGCACACCGGCCATGCCTGCGGTCGCCACGTCGACGTCGCCGTCGGCGTCGATGTCGCCGAACGCGAGCATGGAGCTCAGCCCCGCACCGAGCTGGAACGGGTGCCAGCTCGGTCCGAACCCCGACGCGGTCTGCAGTGCGAAGTTCCAGCCGCTCTCCGCGCCGCAGTCCTGGACGAACGAGAGCGCATCGAGCCGGCCATCGCCGTCGAGATCGACGAGCTCCGACGCACGCGCGCCGAGCGGCGCCGCGGGCGCGAACTGACCGTTGCCGAGGCCTTGCAGCCAGGTGCCGTTCTCGCTCGTCACGTCGAGCCGGCCATCCTCGTCGACGTCGCCGACGGCGAAGTCCTCCGTATCCGTGCAGACGTTCGAGCCGCTGAGCGTCAGAGGCGCGTGGAATCCGCCGCTCCCATTGCCCGGGAAGAGCTCGGCCCACGCTTGGCCGTTGCCGACCGTGACGAGGTCGAGGCCCGGGTGACCGTCCCACTCGAACGCCCGGATCGCGACCGCGGGCTTCGCGAGCACGGCCGACGCGAGCGTGAGACCCGTGCCGGCGCTGCCGAACGAGCGGTGCACCTCTCCTCCCAGCGCATTGGAATCCGAGAGCAGCAGGTCCGTGATGCCGTCGAGGTTGAGATCGGCCGCGTCGATGCCGGCCGCGCCGTAGTTCGCGCCGGGCAAAGCCAGATTGCCGCCGGTCGTCAGTCCCCCAGCGCCGCCGCGCATCCACGCGGCGCCGGTCAAGCCGAACGCGGCGAGATCCGCGTCGCCGTCCGCGTCGAAGTCTCCGCTCGCGATGACCGGCCCCGTCAGCGCGAGCAACGTGGCTGGGCCGAGTGATCCGCTCTGCGCGACGAGCAGGCGCACGTTGGCGGTCGGAGGGAAGGAATTCGCCGCGGCGACATCGAGGTCGCCGTCAACGTCGACGTCGCCGATGGCGAGCTTCCCGGCGAAGTCCGGCAGCGCGATCGTTTGCGCCAGGCTGAACGTGCCGAATCCGTTGCCGCCGAAGACGCGCACCTCGCTATCGACACTCGCGATGACGTCGAGCTTGCCGTCGCCGGTGACGTCGCCGGTCAGTTGGCTCTTCGCGAAGAAGTTCGTCCCCGCGCCATTGAACGGCACGAATGCGCCGAGGCTCCCGTTCGGGAGGCCCGGCCGCCACCCGCGTTGCGTACTCACGAACGATTCGTCGAGCAAACGGGGCCCGGGGGCGGCTGGCACGTCGCCGATGTCAACGCGGACGGACGCGCGGACGTGCTGCTCGCCGAATCGTTCGTGAGTACGCAACGCGGGTGGCGGCCGGGCCTCCCGAACGGGAGCCTCGGCGCATTCGTGCCGTTCAATGGCGC
>SCVU01000672.1 GCA_004296785.1 Planctomycetota bacterium | reverse complement strand
GTGTCGACGAGCTCCGCGAGGCTCGTCGTCGCCGACTCGCCGAGGTTGTAGATCTCGTAGCCGGCGCAGCGGTCGTACGAAGCGAGCACGCCCTGCACGATGTCGTCGACGTACGTGTAGTCGCGCCGCGTCGTCCCGTCGCCGAAGAACGGCACGGGCTTCCCGGCCGCGATCAGCTGCGTGAACTTCGCGATCGCCATCTCCGGCCGCTGGCGCGGCCCGTAGACGGTGAAGAAGCGCAGCGCGCTGATCGGGATCCCGTAGAGGTGATGGTGCGTGTAGCAGTACAGCTCGCCCGCTCGCTTCGTCGCCGCGTACGGCGAGACCGGGCGATGGATGTCGTCGTGCTCGGCGAACGGCACCTTCTCGTTGTCGCCGTAGACCGAGGACGAACTCGCGAACACGAAGCGCAGGCCGGGGCGCTTGCGCGCCTCCTCGAGCAGGAGCAGCGTGCCGCGGCAGTTGACGTCCTCGTAGTGCAGCGGGTCCTTCAGCGACGGCCGCACGCCCGCCATCGCCGCGAGGTGGATCACGCCGTCGAAGCGACCGTCGGCGAAGAGCTTCGCGAGCAGCGCGGCGTCGCGGATGTCGCCCTCGACGAGCTGCGCCTTGGAGAGCGCCGCCGCGTTCGCGCGCTTGATGCGCGGGTCGTAGAAGTCGTTGAAGTTGTCGAGGATCGCGACCGCGTCGCCGCGCGCGAGCAGCGCCTCGCACACGTGGCTGCCGATGAAGCCGGCTCCGCCGGTGACCAGGATCTTCGCCATGAGGAGGGTGTGCGCGGCTCGGCTATTCGACGGTGACGGACTTGGCGAGGTTGCGCGGCTTGTCGATGTCGCAGCCGCGCGCGAGCGCGTGGTGGTACGCGAACAGCTGCAGCGGGACGACGTTGAGCAGCGGCGACAGCCATTCCGACGACGCGGGCACCGGGATCGACTCGTCGGCGAGCGCGTGGCTCTGCTCGTCCGCGCCGATCGAGATCACGTGGCCGCCGCGCGCCTTCACCTGCTCGATGTTCGAGCGCACCTTGTCGGCGACGCGGCCGGGCGAGTTGATCACGACGATCGGCATGCCCGGCTCGATCAACGCGATCGGCCCGTGCTTCATCTCCCCCGCCGCGTAGCCCTCGGCGTGCACGTAGCTGATCTCCTTCAGCTTGAGCGCGCCCTCGAGCGCGACCGGGAAGTTCACGCCGCGGCCGAGGAAGAAGAAGCCCTTGGCCTTCAGGTGCTTCACGGCGATCGAGCGGACGCGCTCGACGGTCTTCTCGGTGATCAGGCCCTCGAGGCGCGGGCGCAGCCGGCGCAGCTCGTCGAGCAGTTCGCGGCCCTGCTCGACCGACAACTTGCCGCGCGCGCGGCCGAGGCGCACTGCGAGCAAGTACGACGCGATCACCTGCGCGACGAAGGCCTTCGTCGACGCGACGCCGATCTCGGGACCGGCGTGCGTGAGGATCACGCCCTCGCTCTCGCGCACGACCGTCGAGCCCTGCACGTTGCAGATCGACAGCGGCGCGAGACCGCGCTCGCGCGCCAGGCGCATCGCGGCCAGCGTGTCGGCGGTCTCGCCCGACTGCGAGATCGCGAGCACCGCCGAGCGCGGCGCGAGCACGGGCTCGCGGTAGCGGAACTCGCTCGCGAAGTCGCAGTCGACCGCGACGCCCGCGAGGTTCTCGATCAGGTACTTGCCGATCATCCCCGCGTGCAGCGCGGTGCCGCACGCGACGACCTGGATGCGCTCGATCGCGCGCAGGCGCGCGTCGTCGAAGCCGGCGCCCTCGAAGTCGACGTCGCCCTCGACCTGCAGGATCCGATCGAACGCGGTGCGCGCGAGCACGTCCGGCTGCTCGTGGATCTCCTTCAGCATGTGGTGCGGGAAGCCGCCCTTGCTCGCGGCCTCCTCGTCCCAGTCGACGTGGCGCACCGGGCGCGCGACGGCCTTGCCGTCGAAGTCCGTGATCGCGATGCGGCCCGGCGCGAGCTCGACGATGTCGCCGTCCTCGACGAACACGACGTCGCGCGTGTACTTGAGCAGCGCGAGCACGTCCGAGCCGCACAGGCCGATCTCCGGCGTCGCGGCCACGACCAGCGGCGGGCCCTGCCGCGCGCAGACGAGGCGCGCCGCCGCCTTTCCATCGGGCCCGTTCTCGAGCGCCATCACGGCGATCGCGTAGTAGCCCTGCACGCGCCGCAGCGACGCGCGCACCGCGTCGAGCAGGCTCTTGCCGCGCGCGAGCTCGCGCCCGACGAGGTGCGTCAGCACCTCGGTGTCGGTCTCCGAGCGGAACACCGCGCCGTCCGCGGTGAGCTCCGCGCGCAGCTCGAGGTAGTTCTCGATGATCCCGTTGTGCACGAGCGCCATGCGCCCGGAGCCGTCGGTGTGCGGGTGCGCGTTCTCGTCCGACGGCTTGCCGTGCGTCGCCCAGCGCGTGTGGCCGATGCCGGCGCGCGCGGCGCCGAGCGCGCCGTCGGCGAGCAGCTTCTCGAGCTCGGTCAGGCGCCCGACCTTGCGCCGGATCTGCACCGCGCCGTTCGCGAGCCCCGGGTCGAACATCGCGACGCCGCACGAGTCGTAGCCGCGGTACTCGAGCTTGCGCAGCCCGTCCAGCAGCCCCTCCAGCACGGCCCCGGAGCGCGAGACCGCCCCGACGATTCCGCACATCGCTAGCGGACCTCCTCGCCGCGTGCGATGCGCTGCTGGAAGTACGCGAGCGTGCGCGCGAGACCGACGTCCAGCGGCACCTTCGGCTCCCACTGCAGCACGCGGCGCGCCTTGCCGATGTCCGGCTGGCGCACCTTCGGGTCGTCGACGGGCAGCGGCTTGTGCACGATCTCGCTCTTGCTGCCCGTCAGCTCGCGCACTTTGCGCGCGAACTCGAGGATCGTCATCTCGTGCGGGTTGCCGATGTTCGTCGGCAGCGGCTCGTTCGAGTGCAACAGGCGCCAGATGCCGTCGACGAGGTCGTCGCAGTAGCAGAACGAGCGCGTCTGGCTGCCGTCGCCGAACACGGTGATCGGCTCGCCGCGCAGCGCCTGGCTCATGAACGCCGGCAGCGCGCGGCCGTCGTTGAGCCGCATGCGCGGACCGTACGTGTTGAAGATGCGGACGATGCGCGTCTCGACCTTGTGGAAGCGCTGGTACGCCATCGTCATCGCTTCGGCGAAGCGCTTGGCCTCGTCGTACACGCCGCGCGGACCGACCGGATTGACGTTGCCCCAGTAGTCCTCGCGCTGCGGGTGCACGAGCGGATCGCCGTAGCACTCCGAGGTCGACGCGAGCAGGAAGCGCGCGTTCTTCGCGCGCGCGAGGCCGAGCGCCTTGTGCGTGCCGAGCGAGCCGACCTTGAGCGTCTGGATCGGCAGCTCGAGGTAGTCGATCGGCGAGGCCGGCGACGCGAAGTGCAGGATCGCGTCGAGCGGACCGGAGACGTGGATGAACTCCGTGACGTCCTGGTGCATGAACCGGAAGTCGGCGCGCCCCGCGAGGTGCTCGATGTTGCGCAGGTCGCCTGTGATCAGGTTGTCCATGCACACGACCTCCCAGCCCTCCGCCAGGAAGCGGTCGCACAGATGGCTGCCGAGGAAGCCGGCGCCGCCGGTGATCAGCGCGCGGCGCTTGCGTTGCGCGGGAGGGAAGCTCACGGGGTCTGCGGGGGGACGGCGGGTTGGGTTTGCGGCGCGGACTGCGGCTGCGACGCGGGCTGCGGTTCGAGCACCGGCTGGGGTTCGGGTACCGGCTGCGGTTCCGGCACCGGCTGGGGTTGCGACGCGGGAGGCGCGACGGGTGCGGAAGCGGGTGCCGGTGCGGAGGCGTTGTTCGGCTGGTTCGCGGCGGGACTCGAGGGCGTCCGCGAGAGTCCGGTCAGGCGCGCGCGCGCACCGTCGGCGAGCTTGATCTCGACGCCGCGCGCGATCGCGCTGCCGCCGCCGCCGCCCGCGCTGAGCTCGACCGCGCCGTCGCTCGCGCGCGCGTCGGCCTGTCCCTTGAGCACGATCGGACCGCCGCCGAGCTCGGCGAGCTCGACCACGCGCGGCTGCTCGTCGTGCGCGGCGGGCGTGCTGCCCGCGCCGAGGATCGCGAGATCGACGAGCTCGCCCGGCTGCAGGTCGAACTCCTCGTCGCGGTACGCGACGCGTCCGAGACCGCGCGACTGGTTGCGCACGCGCATCAGGTCCGACGCGATCTTCTCGACCAGGAACGGACCGCTCTGTTCCTCGTTCGGATCGCCCGACAGCACCGCGCCGCCGATCAGCGCCATCGAATGCTCGGGCGCGAGCACGAGCCGCGCGCTCTCGAGCGTGTCGAAGGACAGCGCGGGCTCGCCGTTGCTCGGCTCGCCGATCCGCACGACCGCCTCGCCGAGCAACAGCGCGCCCGATGCGATCCCCGGCCACACGATCTCGGCCTTGCCGCCGGCGCCGACGAGCACGAGCCCGCCGGAACGCAGGCGCTCCTGCTTGTGGTAGAAGCGCAGCGGATAGGAGCCGAGCGAGCCGGCCTGGCGGACCTCGACCGGATCGCCGTGGCGCAGCACCTGCACCTCGTCGGCGCCGCCGGCGGGACCGGCGGCCGCGCCGCCCTTCAGGCCGCCCATCGGCCGCGGCCAGCGCTGCGTCGAGCAGCTCGCGGCGGCGATCGCTGCGGCGGCGAACAACGCGCGGTAGCACAAGCGCGAATCGGTGCTCATCTGGCCTTCTCCTTGCCCACCGCGCCCTTGGGCGTGAAGTGGCGCTCGACGAATCCGGTGTCGTGCCGGCTCTGCAGGAACTCGGCGTGCTCGAGGATCCGCTCGTGCAGCGGGATCGTCGTCTTCACGCCGTCGATCACGAACTCCGACAGCGCGCGGCGCATCGTCGCGATCGCAGCCGAGCGCGAGCCGCGGTGCGCGAGCAGCTTGCCGATCATCGAGTCGTAGTTCGACGGGATCCGGTAGCCGCCGTAGACGTGGCTGTCGAGGCGCACGCCGGGCCCGCCGGGCGCGACGAACGACGTGACGAGCCCGGGCGACGGGCGGAACCCGTCGTCGGGATCCTCGGCGTTGATGCGGCACTCGATCGCGTGGCCGCTCCAGCGCACATCGCCCTGCGTGAACCCGAGCTTCTCGCCCGAGGCGATCAGCAGCTGCTGCTGGATCAGATCGATGCCGGTGACCATCTCGGTGACCGTGTGCTCGACCTGGATCCGCGCGTTGACCTCGATGAAGTAGTAGCGGCCCGAGCGGTCGACGAGGAACTCGACGGTGCCCGCGTTGTGGTACTTCGCCTCGTGCGCGATGCGCAGCGCGGCCTCGCCCATCTCCTTGCGCAGCTCGGGCGTGACGATCGGCGACGGCGACTCCTCGATCAGCTTCTGGTGGCGGCGCTGCACGCTGCAGTCGCGCTCGCCCAAGTGCACGAGGTTGCCGTGCTTGTCGCCGAGGATCTGGATCTCGACGTGGCGCGGGTTCTCGACGAACTTCTCGATGTAGACGGTCGAGTCGCCGAACGCGGCCTCGGCCTCCGCGCGCGCGGCGTGGAAGCCGTTGACGAGGCTCGGGTCGTTGCGCGCGATGCGCATGCCGCGCCCGCCGCCGCCCGAGGTCGCCTTGAGGATCACCGGGTAGCCGATCTTCGACGCGACCTTGAGCGCGGTCGCCTCGTCCTCGACCGGGCCGTCGGAGCCCGGCACGATCGGCACCTTCGCGCGCTTGGCCATCTCGCGCGCGTTCGACTTGTTGCCGACGGCCGCGATGGTCTCGGGGTCGGGCCCGATGAACGCGATGTTGCACGAGCGGCACACCTCGGCGAAGTGCTCGTTCTCCGACAGGAAGCCGTAGCCCGGCGCGATCGCCTCGACGTCCGCGATCTCGGCGGCCGAGATGATCGCCGGGATGTGCAGGTACGAGCGCGCGGCCGGCGCCTGCCCGATGCAGATCGTCTCGTCGGCCTGGCGCAGGTACAGCGCGCCTTCGTCGGCCTGGCTGTAGACCGCGACGCTCTCGATGCCGAGCTCGCGGCAGGCGCGGATGATGCGCTGCGCGATCTCGCCGCGGTTGGCGACCAGCACTCGTCGGAACATCGGTGGAGCGCTAGCCGGGGCGGATGAGGAACAGCGGTTGACCGAACTCGACCGGCTCGCCGTTCTGCACGAGCACCTCGGCGATCGTGCCGCTCATCTCGGCCTTGATCTCGTTCATCACCTTCATCGCCTCGATGATGCACAGCGTGCTGTCCTCGCCGACGCGCGCGCCGACCTCGACGAACGACTCGGCCTCCGGCG
>SCVU01000671.1 GCA_004296785.1 Planctomycetota bacterium | reverse complement strand
GGCCCAGCCCCTGCGTTCCGTAGATCCCGTAGGCGAAGTCCTCGACGACGAGTTCCCGCAGCGTGCGCCCGCGGGCGGACAGACCCGCGCCCGCGCCTGGACTCGAGCTCGCGACCGTGACCCCGCGAAGTGCGAACGGCAGGCCCGGTGGGTTGACGGAGCCGGGTACGTCGAGCAGGGCTGGATACGGAAACGCCGTGACGCCGCGGAACGTGGTCAAGCCCGCGCCCGCACCCTCGACGGCCGTGTTCTGCCGGATCGACAGCGGGAACACTTCGCCGAGCGCCGCATCGTAGATCCCGGGCGCGACGTGGATGTGGTGCGTGTCCGCGGGCAGCGCGGTCGTATGCGCGAGCGCATGCGTCAGCGTCTTCCACGGCGCGGCGGCGCTGCCGTCACCGCTCGTGTTGCTGCCGTTCGCGGCGTCGACGTAGTGGTCGGTTGCGCGCAGCGGCGCCGCGCACACGAGCGCGACGAGCAGTGCGGCGAGTGCGGAGCGAGCGAGGACGCGCGAGCACATGTCCGTGAACGCAGTCTACTCGCCCATCGAAAGAGATGGCCGGCCCGCGCCCAGGTACGCGCGTGCCGGCCAGGACACCATCGAAGCTCTCTCCTGGGCCCGTCGCCTTTGCAGGACTCCGTCGCCTCAGGACCTGTAGTCCGCGTTGATGTGCACGTAGTCGGCCGAGAAGTCGCAGGTCCAGACCTGCGCCTCGGCGGAGCCGAGGGCGAGGTCGATGCCGAGCACGACCTCCTTCTCGTTCAACATGTGCAGATGCGCGGCATTCTCGTTCTCCGGGTGCGGCACCCCGAGGCTGTACACCTCGCTCGACCCGATCCACACGCGCGCCTTCTCGGCGTCGAAGCGGATCCCGGCGCGCCCGGCCGCCGCGAGGATGCGGCCCCAGTTCGGGTCGCGGCCGTGCACGGCGGTCTTCGTCAGCGGTGAGGTCGCGATCGTGCGCCCGACGAGCACCGCGTCCTGCTCGGTCGGCGCGCCCTTGACCTCGACGGTGACGAGGCGCGTCGCGCCCTCGCCGTCGACCGCGATGCGGCGCGCCAGATCCTGCGAGATCTCGCGCAGAGCTTCGGGCAGCGCGCTCGACGGCTCGACCTCCTGCCGCCGCGACGTCCACAGCACGACCGTGTCGTTCGGCGACGTGTCGCCGTCGACCGTCAGCCGGTGGTACGAGAGGTCCGCGGTCCGCTGCAGCGTCTGGCGCATGTCGAGCTCGCAGCGCGCGTCGGTCAGCAGGAAGCTCAGCATCGTCGCCATGTTCGGGTGGATCATCCCCGAGCCCTTCGCGATGCCGGTGACGCGGAACAGCCGGCCCTTCGAGTCCGCGCACGAGCGCGCGACGAGCTTCGGCACGAGGTCCGTCGTCATGATCGACTGCGTGAACGCCATCGGGCCCTGCTGCGCGTCCTGGCCGAGCAGCTCGGGCAGCGCCTCGAGGATCTTCTCGACCGGCAGCCGCGCGCCGATCACGCCGGTCGACAGGAACAGCACCTGCTCGGGCGGGCAGCCGATCAGTTCGGCCAGCGCGCGGCACACGCGGCGGTTGTCCTCGATGCCGGCCTGGCCGGTCGAGCAATTCGCGTTGCCGGAGTTCACGAGCAACGCGCGCACCATGCCGCCCGAGCGCGCGAGGTGCTCCTGGCACACCGGGATGTGCGCGCCCTGCAGCACGTTCGTCGTGTAGATCGCCGCGGCCGGGCACGCTTCGTCGGCGAGCACGAGGCCGAGGTCGAGGCGCTTGCGGCGCGGGCGGATCCCGCACTGCACGGCGGCGGCGCGGAAACCCGCGGGGAGCATCGAGTTGTCTTGGAGCGGGATCATCGTGGTGTGGTGACGGGCGCCTGCGCCGCGTGGAGCGCGAGTTCCTTGTTCCAGCGCTTGAGCTCGGCGCGCACCGCGGACGGCGCGGTGCCGCCGACGACGGCGCGGCGCGCGAGCACGCGCGCGGTCGACAGTTCGCGCGCGAGGTCGAGCGCGGCGAGTTCGGGCACGAGGCGCGCGCGCTCGGCGGCGGGCAGCGCTTCGAGCTCGCAACCGAGCTCGAGCGCGCGCCGCACGGCCGCGCCGGCGCGCTCGTGCGCGCTGCGGAACGGCACGCCGGCCGCGACGAGCAGGTCGGCGAGGTCGGTCGAGTTCTGGTACGAGCTCGCCGCCGCTGCCGCGCAGCGCTCTGCGCGCCAGCGCGCGCCGCGCACCGCGAGCGCGGTGACCGCGAGGCACGCGGCGGCCGTGTCGAGCGCGTCGAACAGCGCTTCCTTGTCCTCCTGCAGGTCCTTGTCGTACGCGAGCGGCAGGCCCTTCAGCGTCGTGACCAGGCCGACGAGGTGGCCGAGCACGCGGCCGCACTTGCCGCGCACGAGCTCGAGCGCGTCGGGGTTCTTCTTCTGCGGCATCAGCGACGAGCCGGTCGAGACGTCCTCCGACAGCTCGAGGAAGCCGGCCTCCTGCGTCGCGAAGAAGATCCAGTCCTCGGCCAGGCGCGACAGGTGCGTGCACACCAGCGTCGCGGCGAACACCGCCTCGATCGCGTGGTCGCGGTCGGCGACCGCGTCGAGGCTGTTGCGCGTCGGACCGCGCGTGAAGCCGAGGTCGTCGGCGAGCTTCGCGCGATCGATCGGCCACGCGGTGCCTGCGAGCGCGCCCGAGCCGAGCGGGCACGCATCGAGCCGATCGCACGCGTCGGCAAGGCGCTCGCGATCGCGCGCGAGCATCTCGACGTAGGCGAGCGCGTGGTGCGCGGCCGAGATCGGCTGCGCGCGCTGCAGGTGCGTGTAGCCGGGCAGCGCGACGTCGACCGAGCGCTCGGCGAGCGCGACGAGCGCCGCCATCAGCTCGGTGCAGTTGGCGTCGAGGCGGTACAGCGCGCCCTTCAGCCACAGCTTGAGATCCGTCGCGACCTGGTCGTTGCGCGAGCGGCCGGTGTGCAGCTTCTTCGCGAGGTCGCCGACGCGCTCGCCGAGCTTGCGCTCGACGAACGAGTGCACGTCTTCGTCGGGGGCGCCGTCGAACGCATGCGCGTCGCGCGCGAGCTCGCGGCCGAGCTCGTCGAGCGCGCGCTCGAGCTTCTCGCGCTCGCCCTTCGAGAGCACGCCCGCGCCCTCGAGCGCGCGCGCCCACGCGGCCGAGCCCGCGATGTCCTCGCGCCACAGCCGCCGGTCGAAGCCGAGGCTGTTCTGGAACGACAGGAAGTGGGGGTCCTGGGCGGACGCGAAGCGCCCGCCCCACAGGCGACTCACTTCTTGCGTCCTCCCATCGTCGCGAGCGCCTTCGGCTTCGCGGGCTTCAGCGCCGCGCCGCGCGCGTTCTTGCGCTCGACGCTCGCCGCGACCATGCCGGGCAGGCCG
>SCVU01000670.1 GCA_004296785.1 Planctomycetota bacterium | reverse complement strand
CGACATCCCGTCCAGCGGACCCAACCTCAAGGGCATCTACCGCGCCGACGACGTCAACGGCAACGGCGTCGTGGACGCGGGCGAGTGGAGCGTGTTCTTCGCGCCCAGCGGCCTTGCGAACACCGCGTTCTACTGGGGCCTGACACAGGCGCTCGACGGCTCGTTCTACTTCGCCGACACCGGCAACGAGCGCGTCTGGAAGGTGCGCGACGCGAACGGCGACGGTGCGATCGATGCGCAGACCGAGGCGCTCGTCTACTGGCAGGCCGCGACCGACACGACGAGCATCTGGAAGTGCGTGGCCGAGTCGAACGGCGGCCTGCTGTGCGCGGAGAACGAGGGCGCGGACCGGCTGCTGCGCCTGGTCGACCTCGATGCGAGCGGTGCGATCGACCAGCCGAACGAAGTGCAGACCGTGTACGACGAGACGGTCGCGCCGCTGGCGGTCGGCAATCCGCGCAGCCTCGCAATGGCGCAGCGCCCGACGCTGAGCGTCGCGCTGCTGCAGATCGGCCAGCCGTCGTTCTGGAACATGAAGGCGACGCAGGGCGACCTCGTCGCCGCGTGGTGCTCGACCGGCACGATGGCGCCGCTGTCGATCGCGCCGTTCGGCGAGATCGAGCTGTCGCTGCTCGGGCCGGACGTCTTCGGCCAGTTCTACGGCGGCGTGTGCGGCACGCTCGGCTTCCACGCGTTCTCGATCGGCGTGCCGAACGATCAGGCGCTCGTCGGCACCGCGTTCTACGCGCAGGCGCTGGTCGGCACCGCGTTCCGGCTGCAGACGAGCACGCTGGCAGGTCAGATGGTCAAGTAGCAGCAGATCGGCGAAGTCGATCGGGGCCGAGCCGCTCGCGCGCGGCTCAGCTCCCGATCGACATCAAGAACTGACCGTTGACCTGCGTGCGGCGCACCTTCTGGATCAAGGTCTCCATCGACTCGACCGGATCCATCTCGTTCAGCACCTTGTGCAGCATGTAGATCCGCGGCATCTCCTCCTTCGTGAAGAGGAGCTCCTCCTTGCGCGTGCCCGAGCGATTGATGTCGATGGCCGGGAAGATGCGCCGGTCTGAGAGTCGCCGATCGAGCACGAGCTCCGAGTTGCCGGTGCCCTTGAACTCCTCGAAGATCACCTCGTCCATCTTCGAGCCCGTCTCGATCAGCGCCGTGCCGAGGATCGTCAGCGAGCCGCCGTTCTCGATGTTGCGCGCCGAGCCGAAGAAGCGCTTGGGGAACTGCAGCGCCGTCGCTTCGATGCCGCCCGAGAGCAGCTTGCCGTTCGCCGGCGCCTCGTTGTTCGCCGCACGCGCGAGGCGCGTGATCGAGTCGAGCAGGATCGCGACGTGGTGCCCGGCCTCGACCAGGCAGCGCGCGCGCTGGATCACCATGTCGGCGACCTTGAGGTGCCGCGCCGCGGGCTCGTCGAACGTCGAGCTGACGACCTCGCGCTTCTCGCCGGGGATCGTGCGCTCCATGTCCGTCACTTCCTCCGGCCGCTCGTCGACCAGCAGGATGATGAGGTGCACGTCCGGCGCGTTCGACACGATCGAGCGCGCGATCTGCTGCAGCAGCACCGTCTTGCCGGTGCGCGGCGGCGCGACGATCAGCGCGCGCTGCCCGCGCCCGATCGGCGCGACGAGGTCCATGATCCGCATCTCGAGCGGGTTGTCCGGCGAGCCCTCGAGCGTCAGCCGCTGCGTCGGGTACAGCGGCACGAGCTCGCGGAACGGCGTGCGCGTCGAGGCCAGCTCCGGCGAGCGGAAGTCGATCGAGCTGATCGCGTGCAGGCAGAAGATCCGCTCGCCTTCGCGCGGCGGGCGCAGCTCGCCCTCGATCGTCATGCCGGTGCGCAGCGCGAAGCGCTGCACCATCGAAGCGGGGACGAACACGTCCTCGGCGCTCGACAGGTAGCTGTTCTTCGCGATGCGCAGGAAGCCGTGGCCGTCGCGCGCGAGCTCGACCACGCCGAACGTCGTCATCGCGGCGCGCTTGAGCAGCCGCGCGCGCGCGATCTCGTAGACGAGCTCGCCGCGCTTCTTGCCGGCCAGGTTCTCGACCTCGCCGCCGAGATCCTCCTCGGTCGCGAGGTCGTACAGCTCCGACTGCGTCAGCGCCTGCAGGTCGTGGAACGCGCTCGGCTTCGCCTTGCCGCGCTTGGGCGCGCTGGGCAGCTGCGCCTCGAACTCGGCCCACGCCGCGGCGTCGAGGTCGGCCGGCAGCGCGGAGGAGTCGATGCGCACTTCCTCGTACGCGACGGCGAGCGCCGCGCCGGTGCTGCGCGGGGACGGCTGGAACCCGCCGCCCTGGCCGCCGCCCTGACCCCCGCCCTGTCCGCCGCCGCCGTGCGGGCGATTGAACTTGAACTGCTTGTGGCGCGGTCGATGGCGCTTGGACATGGAGGGAGACGTGGGAGTGGCTGTGGGGTAGGGGGCCAGCAGGGGCCGGAGGTGGGCGGGGTGTCGGAGGTCCGCGTGCTAGCGCTCCGCGCCGGGCGGCGCCGGGCGGTCGAGCCCGGCGCGCACGCGCGCGCACGCCGCCAGGAACGAGTCGAGCGCGCCGCGATTGTCGATGATCGCATCGGCGCGCGCGCGCTTCTCGGCCTGGGGGAGCTGCGCCGCCTCGCGGCGGGCGACCTCGCCGATCGCCCAGCCGCGCGCGGCGGCCGCGCGGCGTTCGCGCTCGGCGAGGTCCGACTCGACGTACACGAGGCGGTCGCACAGTCGCGCCAGGCCGTGCTCGAGGTCGTTCTCGAGCAGGAGCGGCACGTCCAGCACCACGCGCGGGCGGCGGTCGGCCTGCGCGTCGCGCAAGCGGGCCGCAATCGTCGCACGGACGCGCGGGTGAATCCAGCCTTCGAGCATCCGCCGCAGCGCAGGGTCGGCGAACGCGCGCGCGGCGATCGCGGCGCGGTCGGGCGCGCCGTCCGCGCCGATGGCGGCCGCGCCGAAGTGCGCGCGCAACAGCGGCGCGAGCTCGGCGCTGGCGAGCACCTGCTGCGCGATCTCGTCGGCCTGGATCACGACGCCGCCGGGGCCGGCGAGCTCGGCCGCCGCGCGCGTCTTGCCCGAGGCGATGCCGCCCAGCACGCCGACGAGCTGCGGCCGCGGGCCGGGGCCGAACGGATCGGCGAGCGGCGCGGCGCCGGCGTGGGGGGGCGGCTGGACAGTCATCGGGAAACCGAGGCGTGGCAACGGGATAGCAGGAGCGCGCGCGGGTCAGAGCCTCCTCGATCCGCACGGCGCCCGCAAGCGCCGCGCGGCCCCTGTCCGGGCCACCCCGGAGGTCTGATTTCCCTTGCGCCCGGCGAGGTCCGTCCGGTATCAAGCTCGGCCCCCGTCCATCCCCTCCAGTCCTTCGCTGACGGTCACGCGCCGCCCGGTCTTCGGGCGGCGGTGCGCAGAGTCCCCCCATACTCCCCTCCATGCGTTCCACTGCACTCACGAACCCCCGCGCCGGCGCCGCTCGCGTGGGCGTGATCTGGCTCGTCGCCGTCCTGATCGTCGCGGGCGTCGCGCTGTACCTCGCCTTCTCCGCGCAGAGCGCGCTGACGGCGGCCAAGCTGGACGTGGATCGCGCGCGCGCCGAGGCGGCCGAGGCCAAGCGGGCCCAGTCGGCCGAGGCCGAGTTCGCGGTCAAGCTGTCGAAGGCGGTCGGCTGGGTCGACCCGAAGGCCGAGAGCCCGCGCACGAACGTCGACGCGATCGCCACGTCGTTCGCGGATCTGAAGAAGCAGCTGCCCGACCTCGGCGCGAACGCCGACACGCTGCAGGCGTCGCTGCCGCTGATCGCCGCGGCGCTGAAGGAGCGCGCGGACCAGGTCGCGGCGCTCGACGAGCGCGCCAACGGGCTGACCAGCGAGCTCGAGGCCGAGAAGTCGGCGCACCAGCGCTCGAGGTCGGAGAAGGATTCCGAGATCGCGTCGCTGAACCAGCGCATCGCCGATGAGGCGGGCAACGCGAAGCAGACGCAGGACGAACTGCAGTCGCGCCTCGACAAGTCGGTCGGCGAGCGCTCGACGCTCGACGAACAGCGCCGCGCGCTCGAGAAGCAGCTCGAGGACACCATGCGCGCGCACCGCTCGCGCATCGATTCGTACGAAGCGCGCCTGCAGCAGATGAAGCAGGTCGTCGCGTTCGCCGAGCCGCCGCTGGCCGACATGCCCGACGCGCGCGTGCTCGCGGTGTCGGACAAGCTCGGCTCCGCGTGGATCGACATCGGCACGAACAACCGCCTCGTCCCCGGCACGCGCTTCCGCATCGAGTCCGGCGGCGCCGGCACGAAGCGCGTCAAGGGCACCGCGGAAGTCGTCGTGGTCGACGCCGAGCAGTCCCAGGTCAAGCTCGGCGAGCTGACCGACCGCTTCGACCCGATCGTGCCGGGCGACGTGCTCGTCAATCCGGTCTACGACCCGACCGGCGTGCGCCACGCCGTGCTGATCGGCCGCTTCTCGGGCAACTACGACGCGAAGAACCTGCGCGCGCTGCTCGAGAACATGAACATCAAGGTGCAGGACAAGCTGACGCTCGAGACGAACTACCTGATCGTCGGCTCGGAGATGTGGACCGACGCGGACGGCCAGGCGCTCGACGCGCCGCTCTCGCCCTCCGAACTGCCCGCCTACAAGGAGGCGGAGTCGCTGGGCGTGCAGATCGTGCCGCTGTCGGAGTTCCGCTCGTACTTCAAGATGTGATGCGCTGGCAGCGGCCGCGCACGGCGCCGCGAAGGCGCCGCGCGGCGCAGTGAGTCGGGCGAGCCCCTCGGGCTCGCCCGAGTCGTTTCCCGAGTTCGTTCGCGGACAGGTTTCGGAGCCGCGCTCGCGCGTGCTAGTGTCGCCGCGCTCCACGCTCGATGAGTGCGCACAAGACCGAACGCGCCGACGGCGCACGCATGACGCTCGGCGAGCACCTCGACGAGCTGCGCAAGCACCTCGTGCGCGGCTGCGTCGCGCTCTTCATCACGTTCTCGCTCGGCTTCGCGTTCTACCGCGACATCTCCGACCTGATCACGTGGCCGTTCCACCAGGCGGTGCGCGAGATCAACGCGAGCACGACCGAGCGACTGCGCGCCGACGTCGACGCGCGCAGCGCGACGGAGCCGGACGCGTGGAAGGCGTACTTCGAGCCCGGCTACCCGGAAACGGTCGAGCTCTTGCCCGCGCACCGCGTCGACGACCGGCTCAGCGTGATCAGCCCGCTCGAGGGCTTCCAGTACACGATGGACATCGCGCTGTACTTCGCGCTGTTCACCGGCGCGCCGTACTGCCTGTGGGAGCTGTGGCGCTTCGTCGCCGCCGGCCTGTACGCGAACGAGCGCAAGGCCGTCACGCGCTACGTGCCGTGGAGCGTCGCGCTGTTCGTGGTCGGCATGGTGTTCAGCTTCCGCTGGTGCGTGTCGTGGGTGCTGTACTACCTCGCGACGGCGTTCCCGACCGAGGAGCTGAACCAGCAGTGGCGCGTGGCCGAGTACTTCTCGCTGCTCGCGACGATGTGCCTGGGCATGGGCGTGCTGTTCCAGCTGCCGATCGTGATGACCTTCACGATGCGCGTCGGCATCGTGACGCCGGCGACGTATTCGAAGTACCGCAAGCACTTCTACTTCGCCT
>SCVU01000669.1 GCA_004296785.1 Planctomycetota bacterium | reverse complement strand
GGCCCCGCCGCGCCTTCAGCGGCGCGCAGCCGGCGCACGAAATCGTCGAGCCCCTCGAGCGCGCTCTTGCACTCCTCGAGGATCCCCCACGTGAAGTTCAGCGGCTGCCGGTAGTGCCCGCGGATCAGGCAGTAGCGCAGATGGCGCGGCTCGTAGCCCTTCGCGACGACGTCGTCGAGCGAGTAGCAGTTGCCCAAGCGCTTCGACATCTTGCCGCCGTCGACCTGCAGGAAGCGCGCGTGCATCCAGTAGCGCGCGAATGGCTTGCCGCTGAACGCCTCCGACTGCGCGATCTCGCACTCGTGGTGCGGGAAGATGTTGTCCTCGCCGCCCGTGTGGATGTCGAGCTGCTCGCCGAGGTGCTTGCGGCTCATCGCCGAGCACTCGATGTGCCAACCGGGGAAGCCGTGCTCGCCGAAGCGGCTCTTCCACTTCATCAGGTGCGCCGCGTCGCTCTTCCACAGCGCGAAATCCTCCGGATTGCGCTTCTCCTCGCGCACCGCGATGCGCGAACCGGCCTCGAGTTCGGCGACGCGATTGCCGGACAGGCGCCCGTAGCGCGGGAACTTCGCGACGTCGAAGTACACGTCCTCGCCGGCGACGTACGCGTGCCCGCTGGCGAGCAGTCCGTCGATCATCTCCAGCATCTCCGGCACGTGCTCGGACGCGTGCGGGTGCACGTGCGGCGGACGGAACGACAGCTTCGCCAGGTCGGCCTTGAACAGGTCCGCGTAGTGCTTGCTGATCGCCCACGGATCCTTCTTCTCGCGCCGCGCCTGCGCCTCGATCTTGTCCTCGCCCTCGCCGGCGTCGTCGTCGGTCAGGTGCCCGACGTCGGTGATGTTCATCACCTGGCGCACGTCGTAGCCCGCTAGTTCCAGCCAGCGCCGCAGCAGGTCCGCGAGCAGGAACGTGCGCATGTTGCCGATGTGCGCGCGGCTGTAGACGGTCGGGCCGCAGTTGTACATCCGCACGACTCCGGGCTCGAGCGGACGGAACTCTTCCTTCTGCTTCGTCAGCGTGTTGTAGACCTGGAAGCTCATGCGTTGGATCGCGATCATAGTCGCGTGACGGTCCCCGGCGAAACCACCGCGCCCAGCGTGCGCTTCGTGCGCGAGCTCGGGCGCGGCGCGACCGCCCGCGTGGACCTCGTCGTCGCCGAGCGCGCGTTCACGTCGGCTGCGGGCGCGCCGGTGCGCGCGGGCACCGAGCTCGCGCGCAAGCGCTTGCTCGCCGCGCCCGCGGCCGCCCTGCGCGGCGCAGCGCGCGCGCTCGCACCCGAGCTGCACGCCGAGGCGATCGCCGCGCGCGCCGCGCGCCATCCGTCGCTCGTCGACGTGATCGCCGAGGGCAGCGACGAGCACGGCCCGTTCCTGCTGCTGAACTACGTGCCCGGCCTGACGCTGCACGAGCTGTCGCAGCGCGAGGGCCCGCAGCCGGAGCCGCTGGTGCGCTCCCTCGGCTCGCAGCTCGCCGAAGCCCTCGCCGCGCTGCACGGCGCCGGCTTCGCGCACGGCGACGTCAAGCCCGAGAACGTGCGCGTCGGACCGGACGGCCGCGCGGTGCTGCTCGACCTCGGCTTCGCGTTCCGCGCGAGCACCGGCGGCAACACGCAGCGCCCCGGCAGCCTGCCGTACCTGTCGCCCGAGCGCGCGCAGGGCGGCGCGCCGTCGTCCCCTGCCGACGTGTGGGCGCTGGCGATCGTGCTGTACGAGCTCGCCACCGGCGTGCACCCGTTCGACGAGCGCGCGCGCGCGCGTTTCGCGCGCGAACCGGGCCTGGCCGCGCTGCTCGGCCGCTCGACCGGCGAGCTGCTGCGCCGCTCGCTCGAGGCGCCGGGCGCCGACGAGCTGCTCGCGTCGATCGCGCTGGCGCGCTACGAGCCGCCGTCGCGCCTCGTGCCGCAGCTCTCGCCGTTCCTCGACCGCGTGCTGCGCGAGGCGCTCGCGCGCGACCCGGCGCGCCGGCCAACGGCCGCCGCGCTCGCGCGCTGGCTGGCCGAAGGCGAGCGCGGCAGCTGGTGGACCGCGCGCCGCGCCGAGACCGGCGACGAAGCCGACGGCGCGCGCGCCGCGGAATCGCACCTGACGCCGCTCGTCGGCCGCGCCGAGCCGCTGCGGCGGTTGCGCGACGCATACGCGGCGGTCGCGAGCCCGGCGGCGAGCGGCGGCGCGCTGGTCTGGCTGTGCGGCGAGGACGGCAGCGGCAAGTCGCGTCTCGTCAGCGCGCTCGCCGAGAGCGCGCGCGAGCTCGAGCCGGCGCCGCTGTACCTGTACGCGCGCTGCAGCGAGCTCGACGTCGGCCGACCGGCCGGCGCACTGCTCGCGCTGCTGTCGCGCTGGCTGCGCATGGCCGACGACGCGCGCCCCGGCGAGCGCGAGGCCGCGCTGCTCGCGCGCGTCGTCCCGCCGCGCGAGGCGCGCACGCTCGTGCAGGCGCTCGACCCCGCGCTCGCCGATCACGCCTCCGGCGCCGTGCACGTCGCGCTCGCGGAGTGGCTCGACGCGATCTCGCAGCAGCAGCCGCTGATCCTGTTCCTCGACGACTTGCACTCGGCCGGCGCAACGACGGTCGAAGCGCTCGAGCGCGTGCTCGAGCACCTGCCGCGCATGCGCGCGCTGCTCGTGCTCGGTCTGCGCGAGACGGCCGAATGGCACGAGCGCCCGCACCTCGCGCGGCTGCGCGCGCGGCTGGCCGATCCGCCCGAGCGCATCGTGCCGCTCGTGCTGCGCCTGGAGCCGCTGCAACTCGCCGACGTGCTCGAGTTCGCGCGGCGCGTGTTCCACCACTCGGTCCCGCGCCTGAAGCTCGCGCAGGTGCTGATGCAGCGCTCGCACGGCAATCCCGGGTTGCTCGCCGAGATCCTGCGCGGCCTGCTCGCGCGCGGACAGGCGACGGCCGAGCCCGGTGCCGCGCGCCAGCTCCTGCTGCACATCCCGCCGGAGCGCATCCGCGAACCGCAGTCGATCGCCGGCTCGGTGCAGCAGCGCTACCGCGAGCTCTCGGCCGCGGATCGGCTGTGGCTGGGGCGGCTGTCCGTCGTCGGCGGCCGCATCGACGCCGAGTTCCTCGCGCGCGCGTTCGGACCGGCCGAGCACGGCGAGGTCGAGCAGATCCTCGCGCGCCTCGCACGCGGCGGCTGGTTGACGGCGAGCGGCGCGCGCTATCGCTTCGCGCGGCCCGCGCTGCGCGAGGCGATCTACCGCACGCTGCCCGCCGATCGGCAGCGCCGCATGCACGCGGCCGCGGCGCGCGCGCTGG
>SCVU01000668.1 GCA_004296785.1 Planctomycetota bacterium | reverse complement strand
CGCCGCGCTCGCGGTCGGGCTCGTCGCGGGGATCGTCCCCGCGTGGCGTGCGAGCCGGCTGCGCGCGGTGCAGGCCATGCGAGACGGCGGCTAGGCGCCGCGAACAAGGCTCACACGTGATCTTCGTCCCGCTCGGCTACAACCTGCGCTCGCTCTGGGTCCGCAAGGCCTCGACGTTCCTGACCGTGTTCTCGATCGCGGCGACCGTCGCGGTGCTCGCCGGCGTGATCTCGCTCGAGCAGGGGTTCACGCGCATCTTCTCCGAGTCCGGGCGCCGCGACCTCGCCGTGTACTGGCGCCCCGGCGCACAGGACGAGGGCTCGAGCATCTTCAAGCCCGAGTACGCGGACGTGCTGATCAAGAACAGCCCGGACATCGCGCAGGACGAGCAGGGCCAGCCGCTCGCCGCGGCCGAGATGTTCCTCGCGATCCTGCGCGAGAAGACGGACGGCAAGGGCGTCGTGTTCGTGCCGATCCGCGGCGTGCAGCCGATGAGTTTCACGATCAATGCACAGCGCCTGCGCGTCGTCGAAGGCCGCGCGTTCGCGTGGGGCAGCGACGAGGTCGTCGTCGGGCGCAAGCTCGTCGACCGCATCACGCACTGCCGGATGGACGACGTGCTGATGCTGAACACGACGCCGTTTCGCGTCGTCGGCGTGATCGACGACGACGGTCCGTTCGCGGGCGAGATCTGGGGCGACGGCGATCGCCTGCGCGTCGCACTCAAGCGCGACGCGTACAACCGCGTGATCGCCAAGCTCCGGCCGGACGTCGACATGGAGGAGCTGCGCGAGCGGCAGCAGCACGACAAGCAGGTGCCGGCGGACGTCTACACCGAGCTCGAGTCGAACATGCGCACGACCGAGCGGCTGTCGTCGACGCTGACGATGCTCGGCCTCGCGCTCGCGACGATCATGGGCGTCGCCGCCGTGTTCACCGGCATCAACTCGATGCTCTCGGCGATCGCGTCGCGCACGCACGAGATCGGCGTGCTGAAGTCGATCGGGTTCCCCGCCGGCGCGATCTTCGCGAGCTTCCTGCTGGAGTCCGTGGTCGTCGGCCTGGTCGGCGGCATCGTCGGCTGTCTGGCGAGCCTGCCGCTCAACGGGATCCAGACGGGCGCGATGAACTTCAACACGTTCACCGACGTGACGTTCGCGTTCCGCACGACGCCGACGGTGCTCGTCTCGGCGGTCGCGTTCTCGCTCGTCCTCGGGATCGTCGGCGGCGCGTGGCCGGCGCTGCGGGCGGCGCGGATGCGGCCGACCGAAGCGCTGCGGCGGGATTGAGTCCCGTCAGCCGAGCTTCGCGAGCGCGTCCGACACCGCCGCCCAGTCGCGCGCTTCCGGCGTCTTCTCCTGGATCTGCACGAAGCGCACGACGCCCTGCTTGTCGACGATCACCGTCGCGCGCTGGCTGATGAACGGCACCTTCGGGTGCTCCATGCCGAACTGCTTCGTCACAGCGAGCATCGGATCGGCGAGCAGGTCGTACTTGATGCCGCGCGCGCTCTTGAACGCCTTGTGACTCCACGTCGAGTCGCGGCTGATGCCGACGGCGACCGTGTCCTTCGCGGGCAGCACGGGCTCGGCGCTGATCCGGCACAGTTCCTTCTCGCAGGTCGGGCTCCAGTCGAGCGGGTACCACATCAGCACGACGTTCTTGCCGCGCTGCGCGGAGAGCTTCCACTCCTGGTCGTCCTGCGTCTTCAGCGTGAAGTCGGGGGCGGCGGTTCCGATCGCGATCGTCATGGGGATTCCTGCTGGGTTCGTGGGCTGGACCGAGGCCGTGCGACTGTATCCGCGCTCGCGGCGCTCGCCCAGCGCGTACGGTGCCTGGCTCGATTTTGTCGGATTCGCGCGGGGGCGCGCAGCGCCGCGCGCGAATCCGACAAAATGGAGCCAGGCACCGTACAGGCTAGGCTAGCCCTTCCACCACGCTTCGATCCCGACGCCGCATGCTCCTCACCGCTCTCGCCCTCTGCACGTTCCTCGCCCAGGAGCCTTCGAAACCCGCGCCGGCCACCGGCGTGTGGCGCGCGTGGCTCGACTCGCCCGGCGGCGAGTTGCCGTTCGAGCTCGAACTGCGCTCGACCGACGGCAAGTGGCAGGCGGCGTTCTCGAACGGCCCCGAGATCCAGGGCGTGCCGCTGACCAAGCTCGAGGGCAACGTGCTCACGCTGCGCTTCGGTCACTACGACGCGACGATCACCGCGAACGTCACCGCGGAGGGCAAGCGCCTCGACGGCGAGTGGCGCAAGCTGCGCGGTCCGAGCGAATGGACGGTGCTGCCGTTCCACGCGACGCACGGCGTCGCGCCGCGCTTCGCGGACGGCCCCGCCGGCGATCCGGCGGCGTTCGCCGGCCGCTGGTCCGCGCGCTTCGAAGCGGATCCCGCGCCGGCCGTCGCGCTGCTCGATCCGCGCGAGGGCGGCGTGATCTACGGCACGTTCCTCACCTCGACCGGCGACTACCGCTACCTCGCGGGCACGCACACCGACAAGCGGCTGCGGCTGTCGTGCTTCGACGGCGCGCACGCGTTCCTGTTCGACGCACAGCTCGGCGAGGAAGGCGGCCTCGCCGGCGACTTCTGGTCGGGCGATCGCGTGCACGACAAGTGGCGCGCGCGCAAGCAGGCGGATGCGAAGCTCGTCGATCCGCAGTCGGTGCTGCGCCCCAAGCCCGGCGCGCGCTTCGACCAGCTCTCGGCGATCGGCATGGACGGTCGGCTCTACTCGCTCGCCGAGCCGCCGTTCGCCGGCAAGCTGCGCATCGTGTCGCTGTTCGGATCGTGGTGCCCGAACTGCCACGACGAGGCGGACTTCCTCGTCGAGCTCGACAAGAAGTACCGCGCGCGCGGCGTGATGATCCTCGGGCTCGCGTTCGAGGTGACCGGCGACGTCGAGCGCGACCTCAATCAGGTGCGCGGCTTCGCGGCGCGCCACTCGATCGAGTACCCGCTGCTGCTCGCCGGCAAGGCGGACAAAGGCGCGGCCGCGCGATTCTTCCCGCTCTTCGATCGCATCGAGGCGTTCCCGACGACGGTGTTCCTCGACGCGGAAGGCCTGCCGCGCTCGGCGTGGAGCGGCTACAGCGGACCGGCGACGGGCGCGGAGCACACCGAACTGCGCGAGCGCTTCGAGAAGCTGATCGAGACGCTGCTCGCGACAAACTCGCCGGGCGCGGCCGAGACGTGGGGCGCGCTGCAGAAGGTGAGTTGGCTGCACTTCGGCGCCAGCGGCGGCCTCGGCCTGTCGTTCCTGGCCGATGCGAAGGGCAACCCGCTCGTGCACGAGCGCGTCTACGGCATCGTCGAGGACCAGCCGGACGTCGAGGACGGCGACGAGTTCACGCTGCAGCAGGAGCGCGTCGTGCCGATCGCGGTGTCGAACCTCGGGCTCTCGTACGGCGCGCGCGCGTTCCAGTTCGACCGCGCCGCACAGGTGCTCGTCAATCCGTGGGACTGCGGCGATCGCCTCGCGCCGAACGAGATGTCGTGCGCGCCGCTGCTCGATCCGGGGCAGTTCCGCACCGCGACCGGGTTCCCGAAGGCGCTGCGACACGACACGACGCTCGTGCGGCGCGAGGCGGCGGCCGCGCTCGCGCTCGACGCGCGCGCGGAGATCCGCGCGCTGGCGCCGCAGCTGTTGCCGCTGCTCGGCGACTCGGCGCCGGAAGTGCGCGCGCAGGCGTGCTGGTCGGTCGGCGAGCTCGGTCTGGCGAGCGCGCGCGCGCCGCTGCTCGAGAATCTCGCGCACACGAGCCCGGCGGTGCGGCGCGAGGCGCTGCGCGCGCTCGCGCGGCTGTTCCCGAGCGACGCCGAGATCGCCGCGGCGATCGCGAAGCTGCGCGACGACGTCGATCCGGTCGTGCGCAAGGCCGCCGGCGGCAAGTCGGGCGCGCTGGCCGAGCGCACCGAGCCGGCCGCGATCCCGTTCGAGAATCGCTGACGCGCGCGGCGCCGTACGCGGATTAGGTCGGCTGGCTTTGCAGGCCACCGGCAAAGCCGGCTTCGGCGGCGGCGCTCGCCCCGCGCTCGCGGCGCTCCTCGGCGAGCTCGCGCAGCGTGCGGTTGTCGAGTGCGTCGCGTTCGGCGCGCGCGAGCCCGAGCAGCGCGGCGCGCGCGCGCTCGGCGCGCCCGCCCGGCTCGCGCCACGCGTCGTCGGCCTTGCCGCGCAGCGCGGCGAGCACGTCGGTCACGACGATCTGTTCCGGCGGACGCGCGACGATCCACGCGCTCTCCGCGGGACCGTGCACCTCGGCGACGAGCCCCGCGCCGCGCAGTTCGCCGAGCAGGCCCCACAGCGGACCTTCGTCGAGCCCCGTGCGCTCCGCGAGCACCGGCAGCGATTGCGCGCCGGCGTTCGCGCCGAAGGACGCGGCGAGCTCGAGCATCGCGAGCAGCCCCTGGTCCTCGCGCGACGCCTGATTCGCGAGGCCGCCGGCCGCGCTGCGCGCGCGCGTCGCGCCGCGCTGCAGCGCGGAGGCGAGCTCG
>SCVU01000667.1 GCA_004296785.1 Planctomycetota bacterium | reverse complement strand
GCTGAGCATCCTGTCGGCGCCGCGCGACTGACGCGCCGACGCTCAACACGGCAGCCCGAGCGCCTGCAGATCCGCCGCGGCCTGCGCGTCCCAGCCACGATTGGCGCGCGGGCTCGCCGGGCTCGGGTGCAGCAGCGTCCCACAGCGCAGGCCGCGCGCCGCGGCCAGCGGCGCGAGCCGCGCGGTGGCGAACGCGCCGACGCCGACGAGCGTGCGCGGCTCGAGCAGTGCGACGATCCGCTCGAGCGCGCGGTCGCACGGCGCTTCGAGGCGCGCGCGCTCGGCCGCCGGCAACTTGTCCGGCGTCAGATTCGCGCCGCTCGCTGCGAGGAACGCGAGCGGACAGTAGTTCCACACGAAGTAACGCGCGAAGAAGCGCTCGGGCGTGCCGAAGCGCTGCGCCGCGAAACCCCACAGCCGCTTGCCGCTGACCTCGGCGCGCGTGCAGGCGAAGCCCTCGATCGGGCGCTTCGGATGCTCGCGCCGCGGTCGCTCGACCGGCGCGTCGATCCCGAGCCAGTCGCGCACGGACGCGATCTCGCCGAACGGCACGCCGGTCTGCACCATGCCGAAGGGACCCGGGTTCATGCCGAGCCAGAGCGCGTCGACGCCGCGGCGCGCGTGGCGCCGCAGGTACTGCTCGCACGGCGCGCGCGCGTAGTCGAGCGGGTTGTACACGTGCGCGACCGGTGCGGCGAAGCGCAGGCGCTCGACCGCGGCGCAGAGCTCGCGCGCGACGTCGACGAGCGCGTCGCCCAGTGCGGCGTCCTGCTTCACGCGAGGCTCCGCTCCCGCGCGCGCAGCGCGAGGCCCGGCAGTCCGAGCAGCGCGCCCGCCGCGACGACCGCCGCGCCGAGCGGCCAGTCCAGCGCGAACGAGGCCCACACGCCGAGCGCGACCGACGCCAGTCCGAACCCGACCGACGCGAGGTAGTAGCCGCGCATCGTGCGCGCGTAGCGCCGCGCCCACAGCGGCGGCAGCACGAGCAGCCCGAACAGCACGAGCGGGCCGACGATCATCACGCCGACGGAGATCGCGACGCCGACGAGCGCGAACAAGAGCGCCTCGATCGCGAACACGCGCTTGCCGAGCACGCGCGCGGTCTCGCGGTCGTAGCTGACGAGCAGGAAGTCGCGGTGCCAGACGACGAACAGCACGAGCACGAGCCCGTACGCGACCGCGAGCGTCTCGAACTCGTGCACGCCGACCGCGAGGATCTCGCCGCGCAGCATCTCGGCGACGAACTCCGCGCCGAACGGCGAGGCCTGCGCGAGCAGCAGCGTCGCGGCCGATGCGATCGCGAACGCCGCCGCGACGCGGCCGGTCTCGCGCCCGTCGCGCGAGCCGGCGAGCAGCAGCCACACGAGCCCGCCGAACGTGCACAGCGCGGCCCACGGGATGTGCCAGTTCATCATCGCGTGCGGATCGGCCTGCGCCTGTTCGAGCGTCAGCCCGCCGAGGCCGACGTGCTCGATCCACCACGGCAGGATCGCGAAGCCGAGCGCGACGCCGGTCGCGCCGAGCTGCGGCAGCAGCACGCCGTGGAAGCCGGTGCGCCGCAGCAGCAGGAAGCAGCCGATGAGCGGACACACGATCCCGGCGAGCAGCGCCGCGTAGATCGCGAAGTGGAACAGCTCGAAGATGCGCGACCACTCGAGGCCGTTCGCGGCGGCGAGCGCGGGGGCGAGTCCGGCGGCGAGCGCGCTCATGCGCGGCCTCCCGCGCTCGGCAGCGCGCCGGACTCGTAGAGCCGATCGAGCGCCGCGGCATCGAGCAGCTCGGTCGCCGGGCCGCGCACGACGCGCCCGTCGGCGACCCACAGCGCTTCGTCGACCGCGCGCCGCACGAGCTGCAGCTGGTGCGACACGAGCAGCACCGCCAGGCCTTCTTCGCGCGCGAGCCGCTGCAACAACTCGATCACGAGCGACTGCGCGGCGCGGTCGACGCCGCTGGTCGGCTCGTCGAGCAGCAGCACCTGCGGCCGCATCAGCAGCGCGCGCGCGATCAGCACGCGCTGGCGCTGGCCGCCCGACAGCGCCGTGAACGCGTCGCGCGCGCGCTCGAACATTCCGACGCGGCGCAGCGCCTCGCTCGCGGCCGTGCGCTCGTCGCGCGCGAGCGCGCGCCAACCGCGCAGGCGACCGTATGCGCCCATGTGCACGACTTCCTCGACCGACAGCGGGTAGACCGGATCGAGGTTCTCGCGCTGCGGCACGTAGCCGAGCGCGGTCGAGCCGCGCTCGACGCTGCCCTCGAGCGGCGGCACGAGGCCGAGGATCCCGCGGAACAGCGTCGTCTTGCCCGCGCCGTTCGGCCCGACGATGCCGATGAACGCGCCCGGCTCGAGCGCGAGATCGACGCCGCGCACGACGGCGCGCCCGCCGTAGCCGAAGGCGGCGCCGCGCAGCGTGATCAAAGGTGCCATCGCGCGTTGCCCTCGCTCAGCGCGGACGCGGCGGTTGCGCGAGCGCGTCGACGAGCCGCGCGTGGATTTGGTCCATCATGCCGATCCACGTGTCGGCGCCCTTCGCGCTCGACACGGCGACCGGCAGCTCGACGACGCGCGCGCCGGTCTGCTCGGCGACCTGCGCGACCTGGCGGTTGTTCGACCACGCCGCGGTGAGCACGAGCCGCGCCTGCTTCGCGCGCAGCGCGTCGACGAGCTCGACGATGTGCGCCGGCGTCGGCGGCACGCCGGGTTTCAGCTCGACGTGACCGACGATCTCGATCCCGGTCTCGCGCGCGAGATACTCGAACTCCTGGTGGTACGTCGCGACGGCGACGCCGCGCAGCTTCTGCGCGGCCTCCTTCCAGCGCGCCTCCGCCGCGTCGAGCTCGACGGCGTACGCCGCGTGCGCCTTCTCGTACGCGGCCCTGCCCGCCGGGTCGTTCGCGACGAGCCCCGCGAGGATCCGCGCGGCGAGGTGCCGACCGCCGCGCGGCGAGAGGTTGAGGTGCGGATTGCCCTGCGGGTGCAGATCGCCGCCCTTGCGCGACAGATCCGCCGGCACGTCGAGCGCTTCCCAGCCGTCGGAGCCGTTGACGAAGCCCGGCTTGCCCGGCGCGAGCGCGGCGTTGCGCGCGCTCTCGAGCAGGCCCGGCGCCCACGAGCTCTCGAGCGAGAGCCCGACCTGCACGTACACGTCGGCGCGCGACAGCGCGACGAGCATCGACGGCTTCGCGACGACCGCGTGCAGGTTCTCGGTGCCCTTGATCAGCGCGGTGACCTCGACGCGCTCGCCGCCGATGCGGCGCGCGATGTCGGCGAGATCGGGCAGCGTCGTGACGACGCGCAGCTTGTCGGCTGCGTGGCTCGCGACCGCGAGCGCGCACGCCGCGGCGAGCGCGCGCAGGAGGCGTTGGAGTTGCATGGCGGCGGAGCTCCTAGAAGTTGACGGCGTGCCCGTGCGCGCCGATGACGTTCGTGTACTGCAGCGCGGCGACCACGCCGTCCGCGCCGTCCTCCGCATCGACGAAGGTGAGCCCGACGCGCAGGCGACCGTACTCCGACAGGCCGTGCGTGTAGTACAGATCGAGCTCCGCCAGCGTCGGCTCGCCCGCCTCCGGCAGCTCGAGCCACGAGTGCTGGATGCCGGCCGAGCGCTGCGCGGACCACGCGTAGTCGGCGAACGCGTAGTACCCGCCGACCGTCCCGTCGTGCACGTCGAGCGTGTCGTCCGACGGATCGAGCGGCGTGCCCTGGTCGTCGACGTCCGCGCCGTTCTCGCCGGTGTCGAACAACCACTCGAGCCCCGTCGTGAAGCGCCGCGTGTTCGTCGCGTCGACCCAGCCGTAGGTGAGGTCGACGCCCCACACCGTGCTCGACAGGCCGGTCGCGCTCGCGCCGTTGTCGAGCTCGAACGCGTAGTCGGGCAGCGCGCGCGCCGATGCGCCGAACTGCAGCGTGCCCGCGTCGCCGACCTCGGTGAACGCGGTCAGGCGCGCGGTGTAGCCGAGCTCGTCGAGGTCCTTCTGCTCGGCGTCGACCGCGTGCGGCACGCCGTCCTCCTCCTCGCTCTCGCCGAGCAGCGACTGGAACACGCCGACCGAGTAGCGCATCACGGTCGCATCGCCGAGCGCGTGCCAGTCGTCGAATTGCACGCCGTCGCCGGCGAGCTCGGCGCCGAGGTACGCGCGCAGCACGGCCGGGCGCTCGATCGTGCGCAGCTCGTGCTCGTGCGCCTGCATCTGCTTGCCGAAGTCGACGAAGAAGCGGCCCGCGCGCAGCACGCGATGTCCGCCGAGACCGGTGAACTGCACCGCGCCCTCCTCGAGCGCGACCTCGTCCTCGGTGAACACGACGATGCCGTACGCCCACGCGCGCGGATCGACCCACGCGGTCAGGCCGAGCTCGCCCGCGCGCAGCTCGAGGTCGAGCCCCGAGTCGGACCCGTCGACGTCCTCCCACGTGGCGAGGCCGTCGAGGACGAACGAGATCGCGGGGTTGAACTCGCTGGAGAAGCGCGTGGTCTGGCCGGAGGCGTCGCCGCCGGCCACGACGGGCATGCCGGGCGTCTGGAACGGCGCGCCCTGCGCGTGCAGCGCGAGCGGTGGAACTGTGGATGCGAAGAGAAAGACGTGGAGCGGACGTGATCGGAGCATGGCGGGCCCGGGTCGGGCGTGGTTCCCGCGGCCGCATGGGCGGACCGCGGGCGGAGGGGTGACGAGAACGAGTGCGACATCGAGCGCGGCGGCGCCGCGCTCCTTGGAGCGACTGGTCTCAGCCCACCGGCGGGCCGCGCGCGTCGGCGCGCAGCACCGCGCCGATCGCCGGAGCCTCGCGCACCCGCTCGCGCTGCAGCTCGCACAGCACGTGGACGTGGCCGCGCGCGCCGCCGCCGAGCGGCGCCTCCGGGCTCGTCAGCCAACACGCCTCGCAGGCGTTGCCGGCGTCGTGGTGCGCATCGTCCGCGTGCAGCGCGACGTGCGCGGCGCCCGAGAACAACAGACCGCTCGCGAGCAGCAGCAGCGCTGCCCACAACAGCCAGCGACGGCAGCGCGGATCCACGATGCGCCGATCATCCGCGAATGCCGCGCTCGCGCAAGCTCAAACGCGCCGGGCCCGGCGCGTGGGCCCAAACGAGCACCGGGGGGTGGAGCGCGCGCTCCACCCCCCGGTGCGGTTCAATCAGACGTGCGTTCGGGCCGCAGCCCGATCGCTACTGCATCGTCTTGCCGGTGACCGGGCAGGTCTTCGTCGCGTCGCAGCCGGCCTTGGTCGTGTCGCAGGCGGCCTTGGCGTCGCAACCGGCCTTCATTTCGCAGCACTCGGGCTTCGCGGCGGGTTCCTTCGCGTCGCCGGCCGCCATCTTGTCGTCGGACTTGCAGGCGGTGAGCGAAACGGTCGCGAGCGCGAGGGCGATGATCAGCTTGTTCATGGGTTCAGGGTCGGATCCCGCGGGATCCATCGATTGGAGGTTGGGACCCGAGCACGAGCCCGGATCAGGAGTCCCTGGCGGCGCACGTGCACCGGGCAGGGATGGCTTCCTAGGATACCGTCTCCGGACGCGCCAGTCCTGCGGAACGCCCCAGGCAGCGCGAGGAGTAAGGTCCGCGTATGCAAAACTGGCTTGCCGTGCTCGCGATTCCGACCGTCCTCGTCGCCGCATGCGGGTCGCCCGTGAGCCGCGTCGAGGTCACGCCGCTGCCGGCGTCGCTCGATGCGTCGAGCGGCGCGCGCGTCGCGCCCGGCCTGCACG
>SCVU01000666.1 GCA_004296785.1 Planctomycetota bacterium | reverse complement strand
CGTCTGCGCGCGGAACGTCGGGTCCTCGCGCAGGATCTTGCGGATGACTTCGCCGAGCTTGTCGCGGTCGCCGCTCTTCTTCGGCTCGAGCGACATCGAGATGACCGCGTCGGGGAACACGATCTTCGACAGCGCGATCGGATTGTCCTCGTCACACAGCGTGTCGCCGGTGACGGTGTCCTTGAGGCCGACGCACGCGCCGATGTCGCCGGCGCGGACCTCGTCGATCGCCTCCTGCTTGTTCGCGTGCACGCGCACGAGGCGGCCGATGCGCTCGGACTTGCCGGTGCGCGGGTTGATCAGCTTCGCGCCCTTCTGCAGCACGCCCGAGTAGACGCGCACGAAGGTCAGGTCGCCGGTGGACTCGGCGATCGTCTTGAACGCCATCAGGCACACCGGCTCGGTGTCGAGCGGCTTGCGCGCGGTGCGGCGCTCGGTGCGCGGCACGTCGCCCTCGACCGGCGGCATCTCGAGCGGGCTCGGCAGGTAGTCGAGCACCGCATCGAGCGCGAAGCGCACGCCCTTGTGCTTGAGCGCCGAGCCGCACAGCACCGGCGTGCAGCCGATCGCCAGCGTGCCCTTGCGCAGCGCCGCCTTGAGCAGCTCTTCGGTGATCTCGCCGTCCTCGACGAACAGGTCGAGCAGCGTGTCGTCGAACTCCGCGGCGATCTCGCACAGATCGTGGCGCGCCTTCTGCGCCATCGGCAGCAGCTCGGCCGGGATCTCGAACTCGTCGTACTTGCGGTCCTCGGCGCCGTCGATGAAGTGGATCGCCTTCATGCGCACGACGTCGATCACGCCCTTGAACGCGGCTTCGGCGCCGATCGGGATCTGGATCGGAGCGGGACGCGCCGACAGGCGGTCGCGGATCGATTGCACCGCGTCTTCGAAGTTCGCGCCGACGCGGTCCATCTTGTTGATGAAGCACAGGCGCGGGACCTTGTACTTGTTCGCCTGGCGCCAGACGGTCTCCGACTGCGCTTCGACGCCGGCGACGCCGTCGAACACCGCGATCGCGCCGTCGAGCACGCGCAGCGAGCGCTCGACTTCCGCCGTGAAGTCGACGTGACCCGGCGTGTCGATGATGTTGACCGTGAAGGTCTTCCAGTCGACCTGCGTGGCCGCCGATTGGATCGTGATGCCGCGCTTGCGCTCTTCCTCGAGGAAGTCCATCGTCGCGGCGCCGTCGTGCACCTCGCCCGTCTTGTGGATCTTCTCCGACAAGAACAGGACGCGTTCGGTGAACGTCGTCTTGCCGGCGTCGATGTGCGCCATGATCCCGATGTTGCGATGCTTGAGCATGGGGTCAGCCTTCGCGCCGATGAGCTGGGCGGGGGCGAGTACGGTCGAGGTCATGGCAACACTCTTCGGGTGGGAATCGACGGCGGCCGCGCCCGATCGGGAACGCGGTTCCTGCGGCGCGGACGGGGGTTTTCGAGCGAAATAGGGTAGCGCACTCGCCGCCAGCGTCAACTGCCCATCACGCCGGGCGGTTGCGGCCCAGCCGTTCGTGCGCCGCGACGAACTCGTGCGCGCAGAACGCAGCGAGCAGCGACAGGTCGCCGGCCAGCACGGCGGCCGCGATGAGCTCCGCGAACACGACCGCACCCCCGTCGCCGCGCACCCCGAGCACGTCCAGGCATTCGGCGGCGGTTCCCTGGCCCGTCCCGCCGCCGACGGTGCCGACGAGCAGCGACGGCAGGTGCACGCGCGCGACGAGATCGCCCGCGAGGACCTCGAAGTCGAGCCAGCCGGTCGCGCTCTCGGTCAGGTACGCGGCGTCCTGGCCGCAGGCGATGAAGATCGCGGCGAGGCCGTTGGCGGCCTGCACGGTCCAGTTGTGCGTGCCGAGCTGCGCGTAGCCCGCGGCGTACGTGCGCCAGCACGCGAGGATCTGCTCGGGCTCGACGCGCGCGAGCTCGGCGAGCGCCGCGCGCGGGATGCGCGCCTCGCACACGACCGAGCGGCCGCGGCCCTCGACGAGCGCGCGCGCGTTCGAGCGCTTCTCGACGTCCTGGCCGTGCACGTAGCGCTCGCGCGCGCCGCTCGCCCGCGCGAGCTCGGCCGAGCACAGCTCCGCCGCGTGCGCGGCCATGTTGATGCCGATCGCGTCGCCGGTCGCGAACACGAGGCGCAGCACGAGGCGCGCGCCGAGCAGGTCGGGTTCGACCGCGAGCAGCTTGCCGTGCTTCGTGATGCCCGCGACGAGCGCGTCGAAGCGCGCGCGCATGCCCGCGACCAGCGCGAGCGCGCGCTGCGCTGATTCGAGCGTGTCGTAGACGAGCACGGGATGCTGCGACAGTCCGTCCTTCACCACGCGCGCGCGCGCCGGACCCGCGGCGCGCAACAGGCGCATGCCGCGCGAGTACGACGCGACGAGCGCGCCCTCGGTCGTCGCGAGCGGGACGTAGACGTCGCGAACGCCCGCGCTCGTGTCGACGAGCAGCGGACCGGCGAGGCCGAGCGGGAGCTGCGCGTAGCCGATCTGGTTCTCGATCTTGCCGCGCGCGGTCGCGGTCGGAACCGGCGCGCCGCCGGCGTGCGGCAACGCGAGACCGAGCGCGCGCTCGACGAGCTCGCGCCGCTCGCGGACGCGCTCGGGCGCGTGGTCGTCGTCGTAGCGCGGGAGTCGGGGCGGCGTTCGAGGGCTCGTCATGCGGCGCAGCGTAGCGCGGCGCGCGGTCGCAGTAAGTCGCAGTAGGATGAACGCATGCGGTCGCTGCTCGTGCTGATCGCGGCGTGCGTCGCGTCGTTCATCGCGTGTGCGCGCAGCGCCCCGCCGCCGCCTCCACCGCCGGCACCGGCGATCGAAGGCCTGCCGCTCGAGCTGACGATCCAGCAGCGGCGCTCGGCCGTCGTACTGGGAACGAAGGGACGGCTCGCGCTCTCGATCGACGACGTCACCGGAGGTCAAACGCGCGCGACGCTGCGCGTCGACGGCGAGCTCGCGGTGCTCGACGCGCGCTCGATGCGAGAGCGCGCGACGGCGGAGTTTCGCTTCGACGGCCAGGACTACGTGCTGCGGCTCGACGAGCTCGTGAACAACCTCGTCGGCGAGGACTTCGCGGTGTTCTCGTTGCGCGCGCGCGAGCAGGCGACCAGCACCGAAGACGAGACGATCGCGCGCTTGATCGCAGCGGTCGAGAAGCTCGAGCGCGCCGAGTTCATCCGCAACGGCTCCGTGCACGACCCGGCCGAGGCGGCCGCGCACTTGCGCAGGAAGCTCGAGGCCGCCGGCGACGAGGTGAAGACGGCCGAGCAGTTCATCGAGGCGATCGCATCGCGCTCGTCGCTCACCGGCGATCCCTACGAGATCCACTTCGACGACGGACGCAAGATGACGGTCGCAGAGTTCCTGCGCGCTGAGCTCGCGAAGCGCGACTGACGCGAGTCCGAAGTTCGTCCGGCCGATTCTCCGCGCCGCGCCTACAGTGGAAGGCTCCATGCGCCGCACCCATCGCCTTCCGTTCGCGCTCGTCGCAATCCCCGCCATCGCTCTCGCGCAACCGACGCTCGCGAGCGACCCGTTCTTCACCGGCATCGGATTTCACGCGTCGGGCACGCTGAGCGCCGCGTACGGCGTGTCGCGCCACGGCGAAGTCGTCGCGGGCTACGGCAACACGCCCGGCGGCGATCGCGCGTTGCGCTGGACGAAAGGCACCGGCGTGATCGCGCTCGGCGACTTGCCCGGCGGCGGCGCGTACAGCACCGCGCAAGCCGTCTCCGCCGACGGCACCGCGATCGTCGGCGACGGCTCGTCTGCGCTCGGCGGCGAGGCGTTCCGCTGGACGGCGGCGAGCGGGATGCTCGGCCTCGGCGACCTGCCCGGCGGCGACAACTTCAGTCACGCGGCCGGCTGCAGCGCCGACGGCTCGGTCGTCGTCGGGCACTCGAGCTCCGCGAGCTCGGGCACGCTGAGCGGCGAGGCGTTCCGCTGGACTGCATCGACCGGCATCCAGGCGCTCGGCGATCTCGCCGGAGGCTCGTACTTCAGCGTCGCGACCGCGACGTCGGCCGACGGCAGCGCGACCTCTGGCTACGCATCGTCGGCGGCTTCGGGCGCGGCGAGCTCGGAGGCGACGCGCATCACCGCGGCCGGCATGGTCAGCATCGGCGATCTTCCGGGCGGCGGCGTCGGCAGCAACGCGTTCGGCATCTCCGCCGACGGCTCCACGATCGTCGGGCTCAGCGCGGGCGCGGGCGGCGTGTTCGCGTTCCGCTGGACGGCGGGAACGGGCATGCAGAGCATCGGCGATCTCGCCGGCGGCAGCGCGTTCAGTCGAGCCAACGGCATCTCCGCCGACGGCTCGGTGATCGTCGGTCAGAGCATCGGACCGAACGGCATGGAGGCGTTCGTGTGGACGAGCGCGCAGGGCGTGCGCAGCTTGAAGGAGATGCTGCTCGTCGATCACGGGATCGACACGAGCGGATGGACGCTCGAGGTCGCGACCGCGGTGTCGGCGGACGGGCGCACGGTCGTCGGCTACGGGCCGAATCCCGCCGGCAAGTACGAGGGATGGGTCGCGCATCTCGGCGGCGCGACGTGGAGCGATCTCGGGCAAGGGCTCGCGGGCGTGAGCGGCGTGCCGCTGCTGACTTCGGACGGAACTCTCGCGGCGGGCAGCACGGTGCGCGTGCAGTTGAGCGGTACGGCGCCGAGCTCGCTCGCGTACTACGCGATCGGCTTCAGCGCGTTGAACGTGCCGCTGCTCGGCGGCGTGCTCGTCCCGACGCCAGAGCTCGTGATCGCGGCCGCCACGAGCGCAAGCGGCGGGCACGTGCTCGGCGCGACGTGGCCGGCGGGCATCCCGGCGGGCGCGAAGGTGTACCTGCAGGCGTGGACGCTCGACGCGGCGGCCGCGCAGGGTTGGTCGTCGAGCAACGCGGTGCTCGGCGACGTGCCGTAGCGCGCGAGACGTCGAGCTGGGCGACGCACCGCAGCGCGGAAGCCGGAGGATTCGACGCGTTGACGCACAGCGGGCGGCACGCGGGCGCGCGCGCGAGCAGGTGACGCGCGGGCGGGCCAGCCCGCGATCGAGCGGGCGAACGAGCGTGCCGTGCGAATGTCCGCCGAATCAGAGCCGGATCGGGTTGCCCGGTTCTCGCTCAGCACGCTTGCACAGCGAGTCGCGAACTTGCTTTCGAGCGCTCGCAACGCGGGCTGAGCGCGAGCATCGCGGCCTCGGCTCTGAATCGGCGGACATTGCGTGCAAGAGACGCGGCTGGCGTGCGGCTCGCCGGGATTCTCGAGTTTCGCTGCCACCATCCAGCCGCTCGTGCATCCATCGATGCGGAGGACCGTTCGCATGGTTCAACGCATCGACACACGTCGTCGCAACGGGGCTCGAGGGAGGCGCCGCGGCAATTCCACCGCGGCCGCGGCGCCGCTGCTCCCGTTCGCCGCCGGTCGGGGCGGCCGACGCCGCGGCGCGGGTCGCAAACCGAAGGGTGAGCAGCCGC
>SCVU01000088.1 GCA_004296785.1 Planctomycetota bacterium | reverse complement strand
CACATGCTCGGCGACCCGGAGCTGCAGGCGCTGCCCGCGCGGCTGCGCATGCAGCGCCTCGCCGCGCCGGCGACGAGCAAGACGACCTTCGAGCTCGCTTCGCTGGCCGCGAGCGCGATCGGCGGCTGCGAGTTCTGCCTGCAGGCGCACGGGCACGTCGTGCGCGCCGCGGGGCTCACGCGCGAGCACGTGCACGAAGCGCTGCGCATCGCGGCGATCGTCAACGGCCTCGCGATCGCGCTGGGGACGCGCGAGACCCCCGTCGCGGCCGCCCGCTAGCGCGGCGCTGCGCGGCCAAGCCGGCGCGGGGCGCTCAGCGCTTCGCGACCGGCTTCTTGCGGCGCCCCTCTTCGAGGCGCTGCTCGGCGAGCTTCGCGGCGGCGTCGCGCGTCGTGATGCGCTCGTCGCGCGCGATGCGGAACACCTTCTTCAGCTGGTCGTAGATCCGATCGACCTTCGCGACCGCGACGTCCTCGCGATAGCCGCCCGGCAGGAGCTCGACGCCGACGTTGATGATGCCGCCCGCGTTGATCACGTAGTCCGGCGCGTACAGGATCCCGCGCGCCTGCAGTCGATCGGCGTCCTCCGGATCGAGCAGCTGGTTGTTCGCGCAGCCCGCGACCGCCTTGCAGCGCAGCGTCGGGATCGTGTCCTTGTTGAGACCCGCGCCGCGCGCGCACGGCGCGTAGATGTCGCACTGCGTCGTGTGGTGGCCGATCTCGTCGACGACTTCGAAGCCGTGCTGCTTCGACAGGCGCGCGACGGTGTCGGCGTTGATGTCGCTGATCAGCACGTGCGCGCCGAGCTCCTTCAGCATCTCGGCCATGCGGCCGCCGACGGCGCCGACGCCCTGGATCAGCACGCGCTTGCCCTTGAAATCGGGCTTGCCGTACAGCTCTTCGAGCACCGCCTTCATGCCCTGCACGCAGCCGCGCGCGGTGTACGGGCTCGGGTTGCCCGAGCTGCCCGATTCGCGCGACAGCCCGGTCACCCAGCGCGTCGTCTCGCGCACGTACTCGAGGTCGCGGATGCCGATGTTCATGTCCTCGGCGGTGATGTACTTGCCGCCGACGGACTCGACGAAGCGACCCATCGCGCGGAAGAGCTCGGGGCTCTTCGCGGACTTCGGATCGCCGATCACGACCGACTTTCCGCCGCCCAGGCCCGTCTCGGCGACCGCGGACTTGTACGTCATCCCGCGCGACAGCCGCAGCACGTCGAACAGCGCTTCGTCCTCGGAGACGTACGGCAGCATGCGCATGCCGCCGAGCGCGGGCCCGAGCGTGGTGTCGTGCACTGCGATCAGCGCGTGCAAGCCCGTCGCGCGATCGTGGCAGCGCAGGACCTTCTCGTAGCCGTCGACCTGGATTTCGGAGATTTCCATGGGGTGTTGCGCGTGGCGTCCGCGGGCGCGCGTTCCGCGAACTCGAGGTCGCGAAATCGCCCGCGCCGGCCGCGGGGGGCGAGCAGTTTAGGGACCGCGACGCGGATCGTCGAGGCGTCACGGTTAGCATGTCCGACCCGCCGTGATCCAGCGCATCGAGCCACGTGTCACCAGCGCCGGGGCCGTTGCGCGAGCTCCCTGGGACGGGGTCGCGCTCGACGGGATCCGCTGGCTCGTCCCGAGCGCCGCGGAAGCAGGTGTCGGAAGCTGCGACGCGGGTCCGAGCGCGGCCGAAGCGGCCCTCTCGGCGGCCGAACTCGCGACG
>SCVU01000665.1 GCA_004296785.1 Planctomycetota bacterium | reverse complement strand
GCCGATCTCGTAGGCGGCGCGCGCGAGCTCGTACGCCTTCTTGCGCGCCGCCTTGAGCACCGGGTTCGAGTCGGGCGTGCCCTCCCACGCCTCGCGCGCCTCGTCCATCCACTTGCGCGCGAGGACCGCGTCCTTGCGCGCGGTCTCCAGTGCCGAGGTCGCGGTCGCGATCACCTGCTGCAGCTTGGCCTTGGTGTCCGCCAGCAGCTTCTGCCGCTCGTCGCGCCGCTTGCGCGCGTCCTCGAGCTGCTGCTGCGCCGCGGCCAGCGCCGCGGTGAGCTGCGCGTCGCACAGATCGCTCTCCTGCTGCAGCGCAGCGCGCACGTCGCCGAGCAGATCATCCGGCAGCAGCCCGGCGGCCGAGAACTTCGGCAGCTCGAGATCGAACGGCGCCGCGCAGTGGACGTCGGCCTGCCAGCGCCCGCCGAGATCGACGCGCGCGTCGAGCGCGACTTGCTGGCGCGTCAGTTTCACCGCGACGACCTGCTCGCGGCCCAGCACTTGCGCGTCGCCGTGCAGTTCGAAGCGCTGGTCGCCGGAGCGCAGCGCGAGCTCGATGCGCGCGTCGCGCAGCGCGACCGGCCCGAGCTTGCGCGCGCCGAGCGCGCCCTTGCCGGAGATCCCGGAGCGATCGACGGACAGGTCGATCGACGCGAGCGACCGCGTCGCGGCGCCGCCGCGCGTCGCGGGCACGAGCAGCGTGCCGCGCAGCTTGAATCCCTGCTCGACGCGCTCCTCCGGGTAGTCGCGCGGCGCGAGCGTGAGCTCGACGGCGCGCAGCGCGACGTCCGGCAGCGCGGCGAGCGGCAGCACGGGCCCGCTCCTGCCGGCCGCGCCCGCGATGCGCGCCTGCAGCTCGGCGAAGTCGGCGAGCGCGAAGCCCGCGTCGCTTGCGCCGCGGAACATCCCGCCGATCGGGACGCCGGATGCGTTGACGCGCAGCGCGGCGGCGACCTCGAGGTCCTTGCGACCGATGCGCATCGCGCCGCTGAACGAAGGCGTCGCGCTCGCCGTCGCGTCGAAGGTCAATCCGAGGCCGACGCGCTGCAGCTCGAGCCACTCGATGCCGAGCGGCGACTTCCACGGCCGATCGCCCTCGAGCGAGCCGAACAGCTTGACCGCGGGCGCGGCGCCGACGCGCGCGATCGAGCCGTCGATGCCGAACACGAGGTGCTCGCCGTCGACGTGCAATCCGAGCGTGCCCGCGATCGCGAGCGACGGCTTGCCGGTGACCTCGAGCGCGAGCTGACCGGACTCCAGCCACGCCGGGCCGCCGCGCGGCGCGATCGGCGGGAACTCCGCGCGCAGCGCGAGGTCGGCGGGCCGGCGGCCGAGCGTACCGGAGAGCGCGAGGCCGCCTTTCCCCACGCCGAGCGCCGCGCGCAGTCGCTGCAGCGCGCCGCCGAGCGGACCGTCCGTCGGCAGCGCATCGAGGCTCAGCGGCGCCATCAAGTTGAGCCCGGGCAGGAGCTCGGCCTCGGCCTTGCCGGTGCGCGCGCTCGTCGGCACGCAGGACGCGAACGCGGCTGGCAGGTCGGCCGCGGCGATCGACTTCGCCCCGGAACCCGCGAGCACGAGCAGGCCGGAGAGCTCGCGCAGCGCGAGCTCGCGCGTGAGCTCGTTGTCGAGCAGCGGCGCCGCGAGCGACCCGAGCGTCAGACGATCCGGCTTGAACAGCAGCACCGGCGCGGGTCGACCGCCCGCCTTACCGGCGATCGCGAGGAACACGTCGGCCTGCGTGTCGCCGAGCGCGACGCGACCGGAGAACGAGAGCGAGCGCTCGCGCCCGAGCTCGATCGAGATCGCGGGCTCGCGCACCTCGAGCCGCGCCGCGCCGATTCGGTCGAGCGCGTCGGTCGGCAACCGCTCCGCGATGCCGAGCTGCGCGAGATCGGACAGGCCGATGCGATCGGTGCGCACGACGAGCCTGCCCGCCGCCTGCTGCGCGCCGCCGCCGGAGAGCTCGAGCGCGACGGTCGCGTCGCGGCCCGCGAGCTCGAAGTTGCCTTCGAGCGTCGCGCCGGCCGCGCCGCCGCTGCCGAGCCGCCCGCGCAGCGTCGCCGCGCGCAGCTCCATCCACGGCAGGCCGAACGCGGATCGCCACGGCTCGGACATCGCGGCTTCGAACGCGCCGCCGGCCTGCTCGCCCGAGCCGAGCTGCGCCGTCATGCGGAAGCGACGCCGCGCGCCGGCGAGCTCGACGTCGACGTCGCGCGCGAACGCGATCGAGACTCCGGTGCCCGCCGCGTAGCGGACGCGCAGATCGCGCGCTCCGCCATCGACGGCGGTCAGGAACGGCGGCAGGTTCGGCGCGCGCGTCGACGCCGGCAGCTTCGCCGCGAGGTCGATGCCGCGCAGCGCGGACTTGCCGCTCAGCGCGCCCAGCGCTCCGTCGAGCGTGCCCTCGAACTCGAGTGGGAGCGCCGCATCGGCGAAGCCGAGCGCCTGCTTCAACTGCGCGGGCAGCGCGGCGAGCGGCAGCTTGCCGCCCAGGCGCAGACCCTCGCCGACCGGCACGCCGGCGCCGTCGCCGCCCCAGCGGCCGAGATCGAACGACGGCGATTGCGCGCGGATCGCGTGCCCTCCGCCGACACCACCGCCGACGCCTTCGCCGAGGCCGAACTGCAGCGACGGGAACTTCAGATCGGCCGGCGTTCCGCGCAACGCCGGCACGAGCGTCGCGAGCTCGATGTCCGGCAGCCGCACGACGACCGCGCGCTTCGCAGCGCCGGCGCCGGGCTCGATCGCCAGCAGTAGATCCGCGCTGCGCCCGGCGAGTTCGGCCGTCGCGCCGAGGAGCAGGCTCGTCTGCCGGCTCGCGCCGCCCTGCTGCGCGGTCCGCAGTTCGATCTGGATGTCGGAGAGCGCCAGCGCGGTGTCGAGCCCGCTGCGCTCGAGAAATCCGCCGGCGCCGCTGCGCCCGACGAGCGCGACGAGATCCGACAGCGCGGCGCGATCGAGCCGCGCGAGCAGCGCCGCCGACTGTGGATCGCGCAGCGCGATCTCGGCGCGCGCCGTGCGCGCACCGAGCGGGAACGAGGCGCCGCACGTCGCCGCGAGCTCATCGCCGTCGAGTGCGAGCGCGAGCCGCACGTCGGCGAGTTCGAGCCAGTCGATACCGCACGCGCGCTTCCATGTGCCGTCGAGTCGCCCCTCGAGCGACAGCGCGGCGCCGGTCGCGTCCTTGGCGAGCGACGAGGCGAGCTGGAACTCCAGCGGCTCGCCGTGGATCGCGACGCCGAGCACGCCCGCCAGTGACAGCTCGCCCCGGCCGTCGAACTCGACCGCCACTCGACCGGAGCGCAGCCACGGCACCTGCGCGCGCGCTCCGAACGGCGGCAGCACTGCGGCCACGCGCAGGTCCTCGAGCGAGAGCCCGATCGTCCCGCGCAGATCGAGTCCGTCGACGCGCGCGCCGCCGAGTCGCTCGACGAAGCCGAGGACGCGCGCGAGTGGAATGTGCGCCGGGAGCTGCGGCAGCCGCACGCGCGCGGCGAGGCTGAGCCCGCGCGGCAGTCGCAATTGCCCGAGGCTGAAACCGCCCGCGCCGCCGCTCGTCGCCGCGGCCGCGCTGCTCGTCGCGCCCGCCGCGCCGCCCGCGGGCAGCGCCGGCCACGACAGGCCCGCGAACGCGTCGGCGAAGCCGCGCGGCAGCGACGGCAGATCGATCGACGGGCTGCCCGAACCGCCGAACAGCATCGGCAGCTCGAGGTCCGCCGCGGCGAGCTCCTTCAGCGCGGCGTGCTGCGACAGCTTCGGGAACAGCCGATCGAGCGACAGCTGCAGCGGGCGCAGCGCGAACAGCGACGCGCCGCCCGCGCTCGCGCTCGGCGCCGCGCTCGGGCCGGACGCGCTGCGCGCGAAGCCGTTCCAGCCGGGCAACTCGGTGACGTACAAGAGCTCGCTCGCGGCGCCGCGCAGCGAGACGTCCGCGGCAAGCGTCAGCGTGCGCGTGCGCGGATCGAGCGACGCGGTCGCCGAGCGCAGCTCGAGCGCGGCGCCGTCGAGCACGCGTTGCAGCGGACCGGCGAGCTCGGACGGCAACGCGCCGATCGCGCCGCTCGACACGAGCTCGTCGAGCGCGATCGATCCGATCGCGACGCCGAGCTTCGTCGGGCCCTCGGCGCCGATCTCCATCGTCGCCGTCGCGTCGCGGCCGGCGATCTGGAAGCGCCCTTCGAGCGTCGCGCGCGCCGTGGCGAGCGAGCCGCGCAGCGTCGCCGCGTGCAGCTCGATCCACGCGAGCCCGAACGCGGCCTTCCACGGCTCGTGCATCTCGGCGCGGAACTCGGCGGCCGATTCCGTCCCCGCATCGGCCGACAGTCGGAAGCGGCGCGCGGCGCCGCCGAGCTCGACTTCGACGTCGCGCGCGACGAGGCACGAGACGCTCGACGGCGCCGCGTACGCGATCGACAGCGCGCTCGCGCCGCCCGCGAGTGGGCGCAGCCAGGTCGGCAACGCGCGCGGCGCGCCGCCGGCCGGGAGGCGCAGGCTCAGCGCGAGCTCGCGGATCGCACCGCCGCCCGTCAGCAGGCCGAGATCCGCCACGAGCGCGCCGTCGAGCGCGAGCGCGCCGTCGTCACCGAGTCCGCACGCGGCGCGCGCGCGCGGCGGGAGCGCGGACACCGGCAGCGCGCCGGCGAAGCTCCAGCCCGCGCGCAGCGCGCCGGGCGCGTCGCCGAGACAGGCCGCCGCGCCGCCGAGGCTCGCGAGCGAGTCCCAGTTCGCGTCGGTGTACAGGAACGTGCGGCCGCCGAGATCGAGCCCGTCGATCGGCGTGCCCGCGAGCGCGGGGATTCGCTGCGCGAGCGACCAGCGCTGCGGCGTGAACCCGAGCACGCAGCGCGGCGCGACGTCCGCCCCGCTCCACGCGCCCGCAAGCGCGATCCGGCCGCTCGCCGCGCTCCCGCCGAGCGCGCCGTCGATGGAGAACGAGCTCCGCGCGGGATCGAGCGTGATCCGCGCGTCGGGCAGCGCGAGCGCGTCGCCGAAACCAGCCGCGGCGAACGGCAGCGCGATGCGGAGCTCGCCGCCGGCCGACGCCGACTCCAGCAGCGCGCGCGCCTCGGCGTACGAGCGCGGCAACGCCGCGCCGGCGGTGCCCGGCGCCACGAAACGCAGCGCAATGCCAAAGCTCGCCGCATGCGCGACGAGCGGGAGCGCGGCCAGGGTCAGCGCTGCGCGCAGCGCGCCGGCGGCGGTGGTGATCGCGGCGACGTGACTCTCGTGCGGGCGTGTCGCTTGCATGGTGCAAGACAGAGCGCGGATCGCGGGCGGGCCCCTTCACCGATTCGCGGCAATCCCGCGGCGCCGTTCACTTGACGCGGATCACGAAGATCATCTCGACGAACGCCGGCAGCGTGTCGCCGATGTGCACCGTGTGCGCGTGCCCCTGCAGCGCGCCGGTGTTCCACGCGTTCTCGCCCGAGTTGGGCGCGGAAGGCGCCGAGGTCGTGAGCGTCGCGCTCAGCCCCGTCGCCGAGCTCTGCGGCGCGGGCTCGCTCGTGTTCGGCGCGGGCGCGGAATGGCTCGTCAGCACCTGAGTCTGCGTCGGATTGCCGCCGTCGCCGTACGAGATGTCGATGAATTCGCCGATCGCGTGCGTGTGCGGTCCGATGCGGTGGTCGTGCGGCGCGAGCGTGTGCGTGTGCGCGATCGGGTGCGTGTGCTTGGGCAACTCGTTCACCGTCAGCGCGTGCGTCGTCGTCGTCACGTCGGCATGCGAGTTCGAGCCGCCGGACAGCGCGTTCTGCGGCCGGAAGCTCGCGAAGTCGCGCGCGCCCTTCGCGAAGCGGTCGCGCAGATCCGGCTTGCGCTCCTTCAGCAGGGCGCCCTTCGCGACGGGGAACTTGCCGTCGCAGATCTCGAAGCCCTCCGGGAGCGCGCTCTCCATCCCCCACCACATCAGCACGCCGCCGACCGGCACGCCGATCACCTCGGGCGCGGGCGGCGGCGCGGGCGAGGCGGGCGACTGCTCGTCGCGGGGCGCGCTCGCCGCGCACGTCAGCACCAGCCCGAGCAGGATCAGGGAAGCGATGGCGGTTTTCGATTCGTGCATGCGGATCTCCGCCGCGCGGCGCGGACGGAGCGCGGCACGGGTCGAAGAGTGGAGCGAGAACGCACGGCGCCGGCCTTCATGCATTCCGCGAACCGTCCGCGTCGCCGCCAGGCGGGTACGATGGGCCGGAAGGAGACCCGAGCACGCACTCACCGGACATGGACTCTCCTGCCCGAGCTGCGGCGACGAACGAGCTCCGCCGCTTGACGAGCGGCGAGGCCGAGGCAGCCGAGCGGTTGCTGCCGCTCGTGTACGAGGAGCTGCGCGTGCTGGCGGGCGACTGCATCCGCGGCGAGTCGTCCGGGCACACGCTCCAGGCGACTGCGCTCGTGCACGAGGCCTGGATCCGGCTGATCGGCAGCGAGCAGATCGAGTGGCGCGGACGCGCGCAGTTCCGCGCGCTCGCCGCGACCGCGATGCGCCACGTGCTGACGGATCACGCGCGCGGCCGCGCGGCGCAGAAGCGCGGCGGAAACGCGCAGCGCGTGACGCTGGCGGAAGCGATCGGAGCAGCCGGCTCGACATCCATCGACCTCCTCGAGCTGCACGAGGCGCTCGAACAGCTCGCGGCGCTCGACGCGCGCCAGCACCGCGTCGTCGAGCTGCGCTTCTTCGGCGGCCTGTCTGTCGAGGAATCCGCCGACGTGCTCGGCTGCTCGATCACGACGGTCGAGCGCGAATGGCGCTCCGCGCGCGCGTGGCTCAGCGCGCGACTGCGCGGAGCCGGCGGCGGATGAATCGCGAGCGCCACGCGCGGATCA
>SCVU01000664.1 GCA_004296785.1 Planctomycetota bacterium | reverse complement strand
ACACGAGCGGGAGCTCGCGATCGGCGAGCAGCAGCACGACCGCGCCGTCCTGCTCGACGCGCTCGGGCCGCGGCGCGGAGAACGGCGTGCGCGGCGCGCGCGGCACCTGCTGCGGCGATTCCGGCAGCGCGACGCGCGCGTGGGCCGCGGCCAGCACGCACAGCGACAGACAGACGCACAGGCAGAGCACGATCAAGCGGGGCATGCCTCGGGTGCAGCGGCGGGGACGAGCCAGGCGATCGTGCGGCGCTGCGGCGCGAAGTAGCGCGCGATCGCGGCGCGCACGGCGGCGGCGTCGACGCGCTCGAGCGCGTCGAGCTCGTCGAGCAGCGTGCGCCAGTCGCCGCGCTTGCCGTGCGCTTCGGCGAGCACCGAGGCGAGGCCGGGCGAGCTCTGCAGCGTGCGCAGGATCTCGGCGCGCGCGCAGTTCTTCACGCCGGCGAGCTCGTCGGGCTCGGGGCCCGCGGTGGCGAGCTTCTCGAGCTCCTCGTCGATCGCGCGCTCGATGCGGTCGCGCTCGACGGGCAGCACCGGCAGCACGGAGACGAACGCGAGGCCCGCGCAGCGGTTGCCGGGCGTGCCGGTGCCGACGCCGACGTGCGTCGCGAGCCGGTCGCGGCGCACCATGCGCTTCTCCAAGCGCGAGCTGCGCGCGTAGCCGAGCAGGCGCACCGCGATCTCGATCGCGGCCGCGTCCGCATGACCGCTCTCGACGGCGTTCCACGCGAGGAACACGCGCGGCGTCGCGGGGAACGCGACCTCGACGCGCCGCTCGCGCGCGGGCTCGGCCTCGGCGCGCTCGATCGGCGCCGCATCCGGGCCGGCGGGCAGGTCGGCGAAGTAGCGCTCGGCCAGTTCGAACACGCGCGCGGGCTCGAGCGCGCCGACCAGGCACGAGGTGAAGCGCCGCGCGCCGTAGCGCGAGCGCCAGAACTCCTCGGCGCGCGAGCGCGTGTAGCCCTCGATGTCGCGCGTGAAGCCGATCACCGGCCGGCCGTACGGGTGCCGCTGGAACGCCGCGCCGAGCAGCGCCTCGTACAGCGCGCCCGACGGATTCGATTCGACGCGCATGCGCCGCTCCTCGCGCACCGCGTCGCGCTCGCGGTAGAACTCGCGCAGCACCGGGCGGTGGAAGCGCTCGCGCTCCATCCAGTACCACAGCTCGAGCCGATCCGCGGGCAGCGAGACGACGTAGCGCGTTTCGTCGGCCGAGGTCGAGGCATTGAGCGAACCCGAGCCGCCGGCCTCCTCGAGGATCCGGCTGAACGCCTCGCCCGCGACGAGCTTCGCGCTGGCCTCGATCGCCGCGTCGAGCTCGCGCCGCGCGGCGGCGATGTCGGCCGCGTCGCCGCGCTCGACCGCGCGCGCGTGGCGCTGCGCCGCCGCCTCCTCCTGCTCGAGCAATCCGCGCTCGCGGTTCCAGTCGAGGGTGCCGATGCGCTCGGAGCCCTTGAACGCCATGTGCTCGAACATGTGCGCCATGCCCGAGATGCCGTCCGGCTCGTCGATCGCGCCGACCGACACGTACGTGTGGAACGCGATCGCCGGCGCGGGGCCGCGCTGCAGCGCGAGGAACGACCAGCCGTTGTCGAGCCGGTGCTCGCGCACGCGCGCTTCGAGCCAGCGCCGCAGCTGGCCGCCGTGCGCGGCGTCGCTGGCGTCGCCGCCTGAGTCGAGGGCGCTCATCGCCGTACGGTAGCAGGCGCGGGCGCGCCGCCCGAGTACGGAATCCGGCTGCGCCGGTGCCGCGCGCGCGGACTACGCGTCCGTGAACGGCTGCGTGATCGAGCTCGCGAGCTGATCGAGCGCGCTGTCGGCGAGGAAGTTCAGCATCGCCGCGTGCAGCTTGACGTTGCCCGCGCACAGCGGGCAGTCGATCGGCTCCGGCGGCGGGTCGTCGACCAGCGCGGGCAGCAGCGCTCCGAGCGAGAGTGCGAGCGCGGCGGCGAGCGGGGCGACGGGCAGCGCGAGCAAGCGGCGTTTCACGGCGGATTCAGGCTACGCCGCGCGCCGCCAGCGTCAAGGCTCGGCGCGCGGCGCCGGGTGCGCGTGCGCGAGCGGCAGCGAGAAGCGAAAGCGCGCGCCCGGGCCGGGCAGCAGCGCGAGCTCGCCGCCCATCTGCCGCGCCAGCCCGCGCGCCAGCGACAGACCGAGCCCGAGGCCCGGGATGCGCGCGTCGTCGGCGCCGGTCGCGCGGCGGAACGCCTGGAAGATCTCGCGCTCGGTGCCCGTGGGGATGCCGGGACCGTGGTCGGCGAAGTCGAGCACCCAGTGCGCGCCGTCGATCGATGCGTCGAGCAAGAGCCGCCGATCGGTCGCCGCGTGCGCGTACTTGCACGCGTTGTCGACGAGGTTGAACAGCACCTGCTCGAAGCTCTGCGGGTCGACCTCGACCGCGTGCGCCTCGTCGCCGTCGGATGCATGGCGCGTGATCACGAGCTCGAAACCGCTCTCGGAGGCGCGGCGCGAAAGCGCGGGCCGGCTCGCGTCGAGCAGCTCGTCGAGCCCGATCGGCGCCGGCCGCGCCTTGCTGCGGCCGTCCTCGAGGCGCGCGTACGCGAGCACGCTCTCGACGATGCGCCGCAGCCGCGACGACTCGTGCTTGAGCGTGACGAGGTACTCGTGCTGCGCGGTCGGGTCGCGCACCATGCCGTCGGCGAGCATCTCCGAGTACAGGCAGAACGTCGTCAGCGGCGTGCGCAGCTCGTGCGTGACCGCCGAGACGAACTCGCCGCGGCGCTCCGACAGCTCGAGCGCGGCGCGCAGCACGAACGCGAACGCGACGATCGCGGCGAGCACGACGACCCAAGCGACGATCAGCGTGACCTCGGTCGACGTCGGGCCGTCGATCACCGGCGGCACGAGGCCGCGCAGCACGAGCGTGCACGGCACGCTCGCCAGCGAGCCGGTCAGCGCGTCGCGCGCGTCGCCGACGAGCTCGCGCGCGCCGCCCGGCGGCGTCGGCACGAGGTCGGCGGTCGCGCCGGCGAACACTGCCTCGCCGAGCAGGTCGCGCACCTGCGCGAGCAGCCACGCGCGCGACGGCGCCCACTCGGCCCACAGGCCCTGCACGAAGCGCGCGCCGCCGACGTCGACCTCGCGCACGAGGAACAGCTCGGGCGCGCCGCCGCGCAGATCGCGCTGGAACGTCGGCAAGAGCGGCGACGCGGTGACCGCCGGGGGCTCGACGCCCGACTGCGCGTAGTTCGAGATCGCGACCTGGCTCAGCGCGCGCTGCAGGCTCTGGTTGCGCACCGCGTAGTCGTCCGTGCCGGTCGACGTGGCGTCGGCGCCGCGCAGCGCGAGCGCGGCCTCCGCGGGGCTGCGCGCGGCGACGGTCAGGAACTGCTCGGCGCTGTAGCGCTTCTCGAGCGCCGACAGGCGCTCGAGCGTGACGCGCAGCTCTTCGGGCGCGACGTAGCCGCGCCGCAGCGCGAACTGCCGCTCGATCCCGTCCGGCAGTCGCGGCGAGGTCCAGCGCCCGTCGGGGCCGATCTGGAAGTGCAGCGTGACGAGGCTCTCGTTCTCCTCGCGCGTCGCGGTCAGCAGCGGCGACGGCAGCAGCACGCCGCCCTGCGCGAGCGGCTCGAAGGTCGGCGTGATCGGCTCGCGCTCGCGGTAGAACGACGTGTAGTGGTACGTCGGGCGCGCGGCCTCGGTCGCCACGAGCGGTGCGAGCGCGGCGTCCATCCGCCACAGCGCGAGCTGCAGCAGTCGCTGGCGCGCCCAGAACACGCGCGACTCGTTGTTGACGTGCTCGTTGGCGAGCGCGCGCAGGCTGACCTGCGCGAGCCCGTAGGCGAGCGCCGCCGCGGCGAGCGCGAACCACAACCAGCGGAGCCGCGCGCCGACCACGGGCCGCGGCTACGCGTCGAGCCCCAGCATGTAGCCCTTGGAGCGCACCGTGACGATCACGCGCGGCGCCGCCGGATCGTCGCCGAGCCGCTCGCGCAGCCGCGTCACCGCCATGTCGACCGTGCGCGTCTGCACGCCCTTGGGATCGAGGCCCCACACGCAGCGCAACAGCTCGTCGCGCGTGATCGCGCGCTCGCGGTGGTTCGCGAGGTACGCGACCAGCGCGGCCTCCTTCTCGGTCAGCGCGACGCGCGCGCCGTCGGCGAGCAGCGCCTCGCGCCGCTCGAAGTCGATGTGCCGGCCGGCGATCGTGATCTCCTTCAGGCCCTTCGGGCGCTCGGCCGAGCGGCGCAGCACCGCGTCGGCGCGCGCGACGAGCTCGCTCATGCTGAACGGCTTGACGACGTAGTCGTCGGCGCCGCGGCGCAGCCCGCGCACGCGGTCCTCCTCGGCGCCGCGCGCGGTCAGCATGATCACCGGCAGGCTCGGGTGCACCTTGCGCAGCTCTTCGAGCACGCTGAACCCGTCGCGCTTGGGCATCAGCACGTCGAGCAGCACGAGCTCGTACGCGCCGCGCAGCGCGAGCTCGAGCCCGGCGGCGCCGTCGCTCGCCTCGACGACCTGGTAACCGGAGAAGCGCAGCGCGTCGCACACGCCGCGGCGGATCGCAGGATCGTCTTCGACGACGAGGACGGTGGGCATGGGGGAGAGCGCAGTGTGACCGGGGGGGATGCGCGGCTCAAGCACCGGCGGACGCGGGGACCGCTGCGGCCGCCGGCGTCGGCGCGGCGGGCGTCGCCGGCGCGGCGCTCGCGACGGCCGGCGGCCGGCGCACGTAGAACACGTGGCCGTCCTGCTGCAGCACGATGTCGCCGGCCATCGAGAGCGCGGCCTGCTGGCGCGACGCCTCGAGCATCCCGAGCAGCGCGCGGTGATCGGTGCTGCCGAACTCGATCTGCCGGTCGATCTTCGCCGCTGCGCCGAGCGCGACCACGCGCGCGTCGACCCACGTCTCGCCGCGCTTGAAGAACGTGCGGCCGCCGAACTGCTGGACGCCGCTGAACTGCACCTGCTTGCCCTGCGGGTCGTACATGCGGTTGGCGCGGTTGAGCTGCGCCTGCGCGACGCGGCGCTGGTTGTTGACCGACTGGTTGACGGCCGCGCGGCCCGAGCGCTGCAGCTGGCCCTGGTCGCGCAGGTTCGCGCGCACCTGCGCGAGCACCGACTCCTGCTGCAACAGCGGCGTGCCCTCGAGCGCGAGGAACGACGTGTACTCGGTCATGATCCCGTACTGCGTCGAGAGCTTCGTGATCTCCTGCACGAGCTCGGTCGTGCGCGGATCGTTCGCCTGCGCCTGCGCGCCGGCGCCGCGCGCCTCGTCGATCAGCAGCGCGACGCGCCGGCTCGCCCACAGCCGCGGCACGAACGAGTTCGCGACCGAGTTGCGGTGCAGGTCGAAGCGGAACTCGAACGTGCGCGGCGCGCCGAGGTAGTCGCCGCGCACGCGGAACGCGACGCCGCGCTGCTCGCGGAAGCGGCCGAACAGCGACAGCTCGTCGCCCGCGTACAGGTCGGGCAGCGCGGCCGGCAGGATCTCGGTCAACAGCTGCGTGTCCGGCTGGCCCTGCTCGTCGAGGATCTCGAGCGCGAGCGAGGTGAACACCGGGCCGCGCAGCGCGCGGAACACCTCGCTGACGCGCGCCTCGACGTCCTCCTCGGGCTGCACGTAGTTCGCCTTCGCGCGCGAGGCGGCGGCCAGGCCGTCGAGCAGCGGCGCGTTGACGTCGTGGCCGACGCCGAACGTGTAGATGCGGCGCTGGTGCGGGTTCGAGGCCGTGCCGAGCGCACGCAGCGCCGGCTCGCTGCGCTCGCCGATCGTGCTGTTCATGACCGACGGGCTGCCGACGATCGG
>SCVU01000663.1 GCA_004296785.1 Planctomycetota bacterium | reverse complement strand
GGCCGATCTGGTTCACGCCGCGCACGCGGCTCGGGTGACCCTCGAGGATCATGAACGGCGGCACGTCCTGCACCATGCGCGTGAGCCCGCCGACGTAGGCCATGCGGCCGATCGACACGAAGTGGTGCGCGGCCGCGGCGCCGCTGATGTTCGCGCGGTCGCCGACCTGCACGTGGCCGGCGAGCAACACGTTGTTGCCCATGATCACGCGGTCGCCGACGTGGCAGTCGTGCGCGACGTGGCAGCACGCCATCAGCAGGCAGTCGCTGCCGATGCGCGTGACGCCGCCGCCCTTGACCGTGCCGCGGTTGATCGTCACGAACTCGCGGATCGTGTTGCGGTCGCCGAGCGACAGCTGCGTCGGCTCGCCCTTGTACGACAGGTCCTGCGGCGCGCCGCCGAGCGAGGCCTGACCGAGGATGTGGTTGTCCTCGCCGATCGTCGTGACGCCGTCGATGACGACCTGCGCCCCGATGCGCGTGCGGTCGCCGATGCGCACGTTCGGACCGATCACGGTGTACGGACCGATCTCGACGTCCGCGCCGATCTCGGCGCCGTCGGCGATCACCGTCGTGGGGTGGATCTTGCGTGTCATGGGTGTTCCTGTCCGCACTCGTCTCAGCTCTCGACCATCGTGAACGTCAGCGTGGCCTCGCAGACCACCTTGCCGGCGACCGTGCCGACGCCGCGCACCTGGCCCATCTCGCCCTTGCTGCGCAGCGTCTCGACCTCGATGCGCAGCTGGTCGCCGGGCACCACGGCCGCGCGCAGCTTGACCTTGTCGATCGACCACAGCACCGCGAGCTTCCCGGTGTTCTCGAGCTTGCGCAGCAGCAGCACGCCGGCGAGCTGCGCCATCGCCTCGAGCTGCAGCACGCCCGGCATGATCGGCGTGCCCGGGAAGTGGCCGTTGAAGTACGGCTCGTTGATGCTGACGTTCTTGATCGCGACCGCGCGTTGATAGCCCTCGACCTCGATCACGCGGTCGATCAGCAGGAACGGATAGCGGTGCGGCAGGAGCTTCATCACCTCCTGCACGTCCATGCCCGAGGCGCGGCGCACGAGGCCGCCGGTCTCCTGGCGCTGCATCAGATCGAGCATCTGCCGCACGAGCCGCGCGTTCGTCGCGTGGCCCGAGCGCGTCGCGATCACGTGCGCCTGCAGGTCCGCGCCGAGCAGGTGCAGGTCGCCGAGCAGGTCGAGCAGCTTGTGCCGCACCGGCTCGTGCGGCATCCGCAGCACCGCGAGCGGATCGCCGAGCACGACGGTGTTCTCGCGCGTCGCGCCCTTGCCGAGGCCGGCCTTCTGCAGCATCTCGACCTCCGACGCCATGCAGAACGTCCGCGCCGGCGCGATCTCCTTCTCGAAGACCTCGGGGCTGATGTCGAAGGCGAGCGAGCCGCCGGCCTCGGCCGCGTCGGTGAACGACGCGACGTACTGCACCGACAGCCCGGGCTTGTCACTCGGCAGCGCGACGAGCGTCGCGTTCCCCTCGCGCACGTACAGCGGCTGGTCGAGCCGGAAGTGGCGCGCCTCGATGCGCTGATCGACGGTGCCGGCGCGCTGGAACATCTCGACCAGCGGCAGCGCGCTGCCGTCGAGGCCCGGCAGCTCCGAGCCCGACAGCTCGACCGTCAGGTTGTCGACGCCCATGCCGGTGCAGACCGCGAGCAGGTGCTCGACCGTGTCGACCTCGGCGCCGCCGCGCACGAGCCGCGTGCGGCGATCCTTGGCCGAGTGATACGTGATGTGCGCGGGGATCGGCGGCGAGTCGGGAACGTCGGAGCGCACGAACTCGACGCCCGTGCCCTGCGGCGCAGGCAGGATCCGCGCGTAGACGGTCTTGCCCGAGTGCAGGCCGACGCCCGAGAACTCGATCGCGCTGCGCAGCGTGCGCTGATTCCTCATGCGTCGCCCTCGTCCTTGGCGCCGGCGCCGGCGCCGCGCTCGAGCTCCTTCACGCGCTCTTCGAGGCGTGCGCCGCGCGAGAGCTGCGCCATCATGCGCAGCCACTCGACGCGCGGCCGCGCCGGATTGCCCTGGTAATCGCGGCCCCCGTCGAGGTCGGCGGTGACGCCGGACTGGCCGGCGACGCGCGCGCCGTCGCCGATCTCGACGTGGCCGTTGACGCCGACCTGCCCCGCGAGGATCACGCCGCGCCCCAGGCGCGTCGAGCCCGCGATGCCGGTCTGCGCGATGATCATCGAGCCCGCGCCGACGACGACGTTGTGCGCGACGTGCACGAGATTGTCGATCTTCACGCCGCGGCCGATGCGCGTCGCGCCGAAGCGCGCGCGGTCGATGCACGCATTCGCGCCGATCTCGACGTCGTCCTCGACGACGACGGTGCCGCACTGCGGGATCTTGACCCAGCCCTTGGCGGTCGGCTCGAAGCCGAAGCCGTCGGAGCCGAGCACCGCGCCGGGGTGCAGCACGCAGCGCGCGCCGATCGCGACGCCGTCGTGCACGACGACGCGCGGGTGCAGATCGCAGTCGGGGCCGAGGCGCGCGTCGCGGCCGATCCACACGTGGCCGCGCAGCACGCAGCGCGCGCCGATCACGGCGCCCGCGGCGATGTGGCAGCCGGGGCCGATGCTCGCGCTCGGATCGATCACGGCGCCGGCCTCGAGCGTGCTGCTCGGATGCACGCCGGGCGACAGCGGCGCCGGCGCGGGCGCGAACAGGCGGATCACCTCGGTCCACGCGCGGTTCGGATCCTTGCAGCGCAGCAGAGCCAGATCCGTGCGCGCGATGCGCAGATCGGGCGCGACGAGCACGCCGGCGGCGCGCGTCGCGTCGAGCTGCGCGCGGTAGCGCGGATTGGCGAGGAAGCTGACGTCGGTCGGCCCGGCATCGGCCAGGCCGGCGAGGCCGTGGACCGGACGGGAACCGTCGCCGTCGAGAACGGCGCCGATCGACTGAGCGAGCTCGGAAAGAGTGCGCGTGGACATCACAACGGCCCAAAGCAGGGCGCGGGGCGCGCGTCCGAGGGGATTGGACGCGGGCCGAGAGCGCGCATCGTCGTTCGAGCCGCCGCGGGTGTCAACAGCTCCGGCCACCCCCCGCCGCGCGCATTTTTCGGCTAACGTCGGGTCGCGCCGCGCCTCCAGGACGACCGTCGACCGACCCATCGAAACCGTCCAGGAGACCACGACCATGCTGCGTTTCGCGCTGCTCTGCATCCCGGCCCTCGCCTTCACGCCCGGCCCCCTGTGCGCGGCCGAACCCACCGCCGCACCCGTCGCGGCCGTCGCCTTCGGCGCGCCGTGCCTGTGCTTCCCGCTGCGCCACGAGGGCGGCGCGATGGTGCCCGAGAACGCGCTCGACAAGGACGGCTGGACCGCCGAGCGGCTGTCGAAGGAGACGCTGGCGATCGCGTGGACCTCGGATGATCCGTTCGCGCGCGCCGAGGCGCTGCGCCGCACGATCTTGTCGGTGCAGCAGCTCGAGAACGGCGTGAACGGCAACAGTCGCTCGTTCGGCGACGCACTGCTCGCCGACCTCGCGACGAACCTGAAGCGCGAGGCCGAGCTCGCGCCGCTGTCGCGCGCGATCCTCGCGCCGAAGAGCGCACCCGCCACTGGCGCGCGCAGCTTCGATGCGGGCGAGCTCGCGTCGTATGGAGGCGCAAGGTGCCAGGCCGCCGCAGTGCGCGCCGACGTCGCCAAGCTCGACGGCGTCGCGCGCGTCGAGCTCCACCCCGCGCACGGCGGCCTCGTCGTCTGGTACGACGCCGCGAAGATCGGCACGGAAGCGCTCGCGCAGGCCGCCGGCTACGCGTGCGAGCCCGAGGTGCGCGGACCCGACGCGCGCGGCCACGCGCTCGCGGCCGTGACGCTGGCGTTCGCCGCGCGCGCGGCCGACCAGAGTGGCATCACCCAACGCGGCGTCAAGCAGGCGCGCTATGAACCCGACGCGCTGGCCGCGAAGGCCGTCTCGCTCGCGCCGCGCGACGCGCGGATCCTGCTCGTCGCCGGCATGGTCGCGTTCGACAACGACTCGACGACGTGCGTCCGCTACGCACTCGACGCGCTGAAGAACGGCCGCGGCAACGCGCTCGTCGAGCACAACGTGAAGTACGTGTTCGGCCACTTCTTCGGCGCCGACTCGCTCGACGCGCTCGAAGCGAAGCTCGCGCAACGCCTCGCCACGAAGGGATGACGTCGATCGCCCGAGCGACCGCGAGCGCACCCGCACCGGACGAGCTCGTCGAGCTCGCCGGTCGGGTGCGCCTGGGCGATCGCGCCGCGTTCACCGCGTTGTACGAGCGCTTCGCGCGCAGCGTGCACGCGGTGCTCGCGACGCGGTTGGCGGCCGACGAGGCGGAGGACCGCGTGCAGGAGGTCTTCCTCAAGGCGTGGCGCGCGCGCGGCGAGCTGCGCGAGCCCGGCCGCGTCGGCGCGTGGCTCGTCTCGATCGCGCGGCGCGAGGCGATCGCCGGGCTGCGCGCGCGCGCGCCCGCTGACGAGCTGCCGGAAACGCTCGCCGATGCGCGCGCGAGCGAGCGCGGCGAACAAGGGCGCGGCGAG
>SCVU01000662.1 GCA_004296785.1 Planctomycetota bacterium | reverse complement strand
TGGACGAGCGCGACATCTCCGGTGCGTTCGAGCAGGGCCATCGCGAACGAATGGCGCAAGCTGTGCGGCGAAAACTTCTCCTCGACCCCCGCGCGCACGAGCCACTCTGCGAGCTTCGTCTGGGCGTGGCGATTCGTGAGCGGGCGCCCGGCGCGGTTGACGAACAGCGGGCCCGACTTGCGATCGCCGATGAAGCGTGCGAGATGCTGGCGGACGGCCTGGTTCAGGTAGACGACCCCGCGCATCCCGCCCTTCGCCCGATCGATGCGCACGATCCCCGCGCGCAGGTCGACGTGCTCGATGCGCAACGCGAGCACGGATCCCACGCGCAGTCCCGTCGCGGCGATCAAGTGGAACAGCGCGTGCTCGCGCGCTGCGATCGGTCCCTCCGCGGTCGCCAGCGTTGCGAGCAGCTTCTCGACGTCTTCGGCTGGAATTGCGCGAGGCGGCGGGATCGCGCAGGGCGCGCGACGGACGAGCCGAGCGGCGTTCTGCGGTGCGAAGCCCGCGTCGTGCGCGTATCGAAGCAAGCACCTCAGACTCGTTCGCAATGCGTTCACGGTCGAGGTGCGCTTAGGCGGGCCGTCGTGGCGCCGGAGAGCCATCGGCGAGGCGAGGAATCGCGCGACGACCGGCGGCGTGAGATCGGCGACGTTGTCGCTCGCGCCGACGCTCGCGAGCCACTGTGCGAGCAGGCGGCCGTGCTGTCGCATCTGGTGAATCGAGTGCGGAGAGCGGCCGTCCGCTTCGAGTTGCAGGCAGTGCTCGGTGACGAGTTCGAGGACGTTCATGTGGGGATGGAGGCGCGAAACGCCGCCGCGAGGATTGCATCCCCGCGGCGGTGTCCTGCAGCGCGTGCTAGTCCTTGGCGGCGGGGAGCGGCGCCTGTGCGACGAGCCCCTCGTGTTGGGCCCAGAGGAGCGCTTGCCTGAGCACGCGGCAGGTCTTCGCGACGCCGACGGCGGCCTTCGGCTCGCCCTCGCGCGTCGTCGTGACGGCGGCGCAGTCGAAGTACTTCTGCACGCGGCTCACGGTGAGGTCGACGAGTGCGACGTCGCTCCCGATCTCGCGGCACGCCATCCGCAGCTCCGCGCCGTAGCTGCGCGTCGTTGCCAGCGAGTGTTCGCCGCCCGCGTCGAGCGCGGCCACGTAGCGCTCGCAGAGCGAACCCAGCGTGATGGCGTCGGACGCGGTGGGCGCGGCGTCGACGGGAGCGTCCGCCGGCGCCGCCCCAGCCGCGCGCCCCCTGCGCTTCAACTTCGCGGGGTTCGGCTCCGTCGCCGCGGCAGGCTCGACCGCGGCGTTCTCGCTGGCCTTCGAGCGCGCGCGCTTCTTCGGCGCCGTTTCGGGCTTCGGCGCTTCGCCGTTGGCGGCCGCGCACTTCTCGCACGCGGCGTTGCCAGCGCTGTAGATCAGGTTCGCGGTCTCCGCACCGCACAGGTCGCAGCGCTTGAGCTCTGCTCCCGCGGCGAGTTGGACGTGGGACTTGGATTTCGAACGCTTCTTCGTGGTCGTCATGGCTTGTGTCTCCTGACCCCCACCATGGGGATCGGATCACACTGAGCCTCGACGTCGCGCACAGAGGAAGGTCGCTTTCGGCGTTTCCATGCGCGCTCTCACACGCGCTCACCATTGAGCGTTACGAATCAACGATGAGCGCCAACATGTCTAAGCCGTCGATCTAATTACGCGGATTATCTGCCAACACACTTGAACTCGCCTGTTGCGCGCATTTCAATTAGACCTATTCGCGGCGCGCGAAAATCCATCCCCCCGGGC
>SCVU01000087.1 GCA_004296785.1 Planctomycetota bacterium | reverse complement strand
GCTCTTCCGATCTGTTTGCGCGCGCTCGCGTGGGGGCTGCTTGCGAGCTGGGAGCGTTGCACTTACGATCGGCGGCTCGCGAGCGGGCGTAACTCAGTTGGTAGAGTGTCAGCTTCCCAAGCTGAATGTCGCGAGTTCGAACCTCGTCGCCCGCTCCACATAACCTCTAGCCGGTACGCATGTTACGGCGGCTCGCCGTCACGGCCGCCACCCTAGAGTGTCAGCCTGCTGCGAGTTAGTAGCCGTTGTACGCGCAACGCGGAGCGCGCAGGTGCAGCACTCGCGCAATCGACCGCACTCCGCGGGGCCTCCAGCCAGGCACGAGTGTCAGCCTCCACGCCTGACCCCCTTCACCGGTCGCCACGATCAGCGAAGCTCCACACGCGGTGGTGTGGCGGTCCGCGCTGCCTCCAACCTCTCTGTTTCGAGACTGCCCCGCGCGATGGCTGGACCATCGCTGCCGTCGCTGGCATCCCCTGCTATTCTCCGACCCCGATCTGGCGGAGGTGAGACCGAGGAGAATCGATCGACGTGGCACGCATCAAGAAGGGCAGCACTAACGGGAAGGGCAGCGTCCTCGGCTTCGAAGCCAGTCTCTTCCTCGCAGCGGACAAGCTCCGCAAGAACATGGACGCGGGCGAGTACAAGCACGTCGCGCTCGGCCTGATCTTCCTGAAGTACATCTCCGATGCCTTCGAAGCGCGCCGCGCTGAACTGCTCGCGCAGAAGGCCAAGGGAGCCGACCCCGAAGACCGCGACGAGTACACGTCCGAGAACGTCTTCTGGGTCCCGAAGTCAGCCCGCTGGAGCTACCTCCAGGCCAACGCGAAGCAGCCGACTATCGGCAAGCTGATTGACGACGCGATGGTCGCGATCGAGAGGGAGAACCCGACGCTCAAGGGCGTCCTTCCGAAGGACTACGCGCGCCAAGCGCTCGACAAGAGCTCGCTCGGCGGCCTGATCGACCTGTTCGCCGGCATCGGCCTCGGCGATCCGGACGCGCGCTCGAAGGACATCCTCGGCCGCGTCTACGAGTACTTCCTCTCCGAGTTCGCCAGCGCCGAGGGCAAGCAGAGCGGCCAGTTCTACACGCCGCGGTCTGTGGTCCGCGTGCTCGTCGAGATGCTCGCACCATACAAGGGCCGCGTGTTCGACCCCTGCTGCGGCTCGGGCGGGATGTTCGTGCAGAGCGAGAAGTTCGTCGAGGCTCATGGCGGCCGACGTGGCGACATCAGCGTGTACGGGCAGGAGTCGAATCAGACGACCTGGCGGCTCGCCAAGATGAACCTCGCAATCCGTGGCATCGAAGCGAACATCGGTTGGAACAACGAGGGCTCGTTCCTCAGCGATGCGCACAAGGATCTGAAGGCCGACTACGTGCTCGCTAACCCGCCGTTCAACGACAGCGACTGGGGCGGCGATCGGCTACGCGAGGACGCGCGGTGGAAGTACGGCGCGCCGCCCGCGGGCAACGCGAACTTTGCCTGGGTGCAGCACTTCATCCACCACCTCGCGCCGACGGGGATGGCGGGGTTCGTGCTCGCCAACGGTTCCATGTCTTCGAACCAGTCGGGCGAAGGCGAGATCCGCAAGGCGATGGTCGAAGCCGACATCGTCGACTGCATGGTCGCGATGCCCGGCCAGCTCTTCTACTCGACGCAGATCCCGGTGTGCCTGTGGTTCCTGGCACGGGACAAGAAGAACGGCCGCTTCCGTGATCGACGCGGGGAAATGCTTTTCATCGACGCACGTGAACTCGGAACGCTGGTCGATCGTGTGCACCGCGAACTCTCGGACGCGGACGTCGCGAAGATCGCAGGCACGTACCACGCGTGGCGCGGCGACAAGGACGCGGGCAAGTACGAGGACATCGCGGGGTTCTGCA
>SCVU01000086.1 GCA_004296785.1 Planctomycetota bacterium | reverse complement strand
GCTCGTGGTACAGCTCGGCCAGCGAGAGCCGGCCGTGCTGCACGGCGGTCGGCGCCGGCAGCTCGGCCGTCGCGAGGCGCGCGAAGGCCGCGCGCGGATCGCCGGCCTCGAGCCGGCAACTCGCCCAGACCTGGCCGTCCTCGCCGGCGACCTGCCACGTGCGCGACGGCGCGAGCCCGGCGCGCGCGAGCTCGCCCGCGACGCGCTCGGCGCCGACGCCGGCGGGGAAGCGCAGCCGCAGCAGCGCGGACGCGCGGCGCTCGAGCGCGCGCGCGTCCTCGTCGGCGACGAGCTTGCCCGCCGACAGGAACAACAGGCGCGTGCACACGGCGTCGACCTCACCGAGGTGGTGCGACGACAGCACGAGCGTGCGGCCCGCCGCGCGATCCTCGCGCAGCAGCGCGAGCACTTCACCGCGCTTGGTCGGATCGAGCCCCTCGGTCGGCTCGTCGAGCAGCCGCACCGGCACGTCGGGCGCGAGCGCGGCCGCGAGCAAGAGCTGGCGCTTCATGCCGTGGCTGAAGCTGCGCACGCGCGCGCCGAGCGGCAGGCCGAGGCGCTCGGCGAGTGAGTGCGCGCGCGCGTATGCCTCGCGCGCTCGTCCGCGCAGCAGCCAGTCGAGGTGCGCGCGCGCCGACAGCTCGCCGTACAGCGCGATCTCGCCGGGCGCGAAGCTCGCGACGCGGCGCACCGCGAGGCCGTCGCCGCGCAGCGCGACGCCGGCGACGCGCGCGGCGCCCGCGGTCGGCCGCACGAGGCCGACGAGCATGCGCAGCAGCGTGCTCTTGCCGCTGCCGTTCGGACCGAGCAGGCCGACCAGCTCGCCCGCGCCGATCGCCAGCGAGAGCGGCGCGAGCGCCGTGCGCGCGCCGTAGTCGCGGGACAGACCCGCGAGCTCCACCGCCGGTGCGCTCAAGGCAGCATCCCCGCCTCGCGCATGGCCGGATAACACAGGCGCGCGAGATCCGCGTAGCCGCTTGCGAGCAGGTGGAAGTCGGGATCCTGCGGCAGCTGTGCCGCCTGACCGGCGAAGTACTTCTGCACCTCCTCGTCGGCGAACATCCGCTCGGGCAGGAAGTCCGCCGCGGGCAGCTCCTCGCCCGGCCGCGCGCGATCGACGCCGTCGGACCAGCCGCGCAGCCAGCCGAGCAAGTCGTAGCCGGGCACGCCGAGCCGCTCGCGCAGCGCGCGCGCCCACGCAACGAGCGGCGCGCCCTTCCAGTTCGGATTGCGCGCGTCGCCCGACCACGTGACGAGCGGCTGATTGACCATGAACAGCGGGATGCCGCGCTCGCGGCACAGCCGCGCGATCTCGCCGATCGCCTGCTCGGTGGCGCGCTGATTCTCCGGCCGCGTGTGCGACCACGGCACCGCGGGATCGAAGCTCGCGTCGGGGCGCTTCGTCCAGTGCTTGCTCGCGACGCGCGCGACGAGGCCGTACAGATGGCTGTGCCACAGCGCGCGCTTGAGCCCGGCCGGCAGCGGCGCGTGGTCGGAGCGCAGCGCGCGCAACTTCGAGTCGAAGAAGAAGCCCTCGCTCTCGATGTCGTTGGTGTTGTAGTAGAGGACGACGGCGTCGGGCGCGAGCGCGAGTCCGTCGTCGACCAGCGCCGCGAGCTGCTGGCCGGACCAGTAGCCGGGCACGCCGAGGTTGATCGGCCGCCAGCGCGTCGTCGCGCCGTGCGCCGCCTCGGCCTCGTTCGCGATCCGCGCGAGCTGTGCGACGAGCGTCTCGCCCTCATCGCACCACAGGCCGAAGCAGAACGAGTCGCCGAGCGCGAGCAGGCGCTTCTCGCCGGCGGGCTTCTCGCGCGGGAACTCCTCGCCGCGCGCGCGCCAC
>SCVU01000661.1 GCA_004296785.1 Planctomycetota bacterium | reverse complement strand
CGCCGAACGCGGCGTTCTGCTTCGCGTACGAGATGCGCGCCGCGTTGACCACCTTGAGCGCGTGGTCCTGCTGCATCCGATCGACGAGCGCGACGAACCCGATGCCGTCGCCGAGCACGGTCTGCGCGCCGGCGGGCATCGAAACGGAGGTGGCGGCCATGGTTCGGCGCGCTCGTCGATCGGATGCAGCAGGACCACGCGCTCAAGGTGGTCAACGCGGCGCGCATCTCGTACGCGAAGCAGAACGCCGCGTTCGGCGCGAACGACCAGAAGCTCGCGCGCTTCCTGTGGGAGCACGGCCACACCTCGCCGTACCGCCACTCGTTCTACACGTTCCACTGGAAGGCGCCGCTGTTCGTCTTCCGCCAGGCGTTCAAGTACCAGGTCGGCTCGACGTGGCGGAAGTACGAGGTCGACGGGCACACGGTCAGCGCCGAGGTCTTCGACGTGCTGTTCGACACCGACAAGGGCTGCTCGTGGAACGAGATCAGCGGTCGCTACGTGAACTGGGACGAGGAGTTCTACGTGCCGCTCGTGATGCGCGCGAACCCGCCGCACGGGAACAAGCAGGCGTCGCACGACCTGCCTGCGGGCTTCGATCACGCGGGCGAGCGCGAGCGGATGATCGCCGAGTGCCGCGAGGCGTTCCGCCTGTACCGCGAGCGGATGGACCGCGGCGTCGCGAAGGAGATCGCGCGCATGTGCCTGCCGCAGAACATCTACACGCAGGCGTACTGGACCGTCTCGCTGCAGGGCGTGATCCACTTCCTGTCGCAGCGCCTGCCCGACGATGCGCAGTTCGAGATCCGCCGCTACGCGGAGGGCGTGTACGAACTCGTCAAGCCCGACCTCGAGCGGCTCGGGATCGACCGCGCGGCGCTGACCGCGGGCTGAGTCGACGCGCGCGAGCGTCGCGCGCTACGCGTCGAGCACGAGCACCGACGACACGTTGAGCTCGTGCGTATCCGCGACGAACTCGACGTCCTTGCTCGACTCGCCGGCCATGTGGTCGATCTCGGCCTGCGAGAGCTTGCGCGGGTAGTACGCGCCCTGCAGGAGCACGCGCTTGCCAGTCGAGTCCTTGGGGAACGCGTACGCGCCGCCGCAGCCGGACTCCCAGCGCACCATCGCGCTCGACGCGCCATCGACGACCTTCATCCAGCAGCCGCGCTTCTGGCACACCGCCTCGACGCGCGCCTCGATCAGCACCGTGTGCTCGTAGAAGTCGCGCGGGTGCGTCGAGACCTCGGCGAGCGCATGCACCTCGCGCGCGCGCATCGCGTCGCCGACGCGCTGGCCGGCTGGGAGCTTCGGGGCGGTCGCGCACGCGCCGGCGATGCAGGCCAGCGCGACGCACAGGACGTGACGGACGATGTTCGTGCTCGCGTTTGCGGTCATGGCGGCGCGGATTCTATCCGCGCCGGCGCCGCACCGCGTCGCGCAGGATCCACTCGACCTGCGCGTTGAGGCTGCGCAGGTCCGCGGCCGCCCAGCGCCGCAGCTCCGCGTGCAGATCCGGCGACAGCCGCAGCACGAACGACTTGCGCGCGCGCTCGTCGCCGCCCGCCGCTGGTTCCGAGCCGCCCGGGTCCTGCGACTCGGGCGGCTCGGGGGGAATCGCGTGTTTCGCGCTCACGCGGCGTGCTCGCTCAGTTGTACAGCGAGCCCGTGTTGAGCACCGGCTGCGCGTTGGATTGCCCGCACAGCACGACGAGCAGGTTGCCGACCAGCGTCGCCTTGCGCTCTTCGTCGAGCTGCACGACGTTCTTCTCGCTCATCTTCTGCAGCGCCATCTCGACCATGCCGACGGCGCCCTCGACGATCTTGGCGCGCGCGGCGAGGATCGCCGTCGCCTGCTGGCGCTGCAGCATCGCCGCGGCGATCTCTTGCGCGTAGGCGAGGTGCGACAGGCGCGCTTCGAGCACCTGGATGCCCGCGATCGTCAGCCGCTGGCGCAGCTCCTCCTGCAGCTCCTGCGCGACCACTTCCGCGCTGCCGCGCAGCGTCGTGTGCACGTC
>SCVU01000660.1 GCA_004296785.1 Planctomycetota bacterium | reverse complement strand
GCACGAGGCGGAAGCCGTCCTCGAAGCTCAGGCTGCCCGCGACGGCGAGCGCGCTGTACCAACCCATCGAGTTGCCGCCCACGACGACGAGCTCGTGCTCGGCGCGCGCGCGCAGCGCGTCGAGCCACGTGACGACGTAGATCAGCGCGGACACGTTCAGCGGATCGAGGTGCAGGCTCGGATCGAAGCGCGCGGCGGAGTCGAGCTCGCGCAGCGAGCCGAGGCCGAGCTCGCGGCGCAGCGCGTCGGCCCGCGCCAGCGCCTCGTCGCGCGCGCGCGCATCCGCGCTCTCGAGCGAGCGCAGGCTCTTCTCGGTGTACGACCCGCGGCCCGGGCAGAAGAGCGCGGCGCGCGTGCGCGGCGGCGCGTTCGGTGCCGCGCCGCTCACTTCACGAGCTCCCGCACGCCCGCGACGATCTGCTCCTCGCCGACCAGCACGTGCGCGGTCGCCGGGCCGAGCGGCACGTACGAATCGGCGGCGCGAACCGAGCCGAGGCGGCCGCGGTAGCCCGACTCCGCGAGGTGCGCGACGAGCGCGTCCGCGACGCCGGCGCCGGTCGCGCGGCACTCGTCGACGACGAAGCACGCGCCGCAGTCGCGCGCGTGCACGGCGACTTCGGCGAGCGGCAGCGGCGCGAGCCAGCGCAGGTCGAGCACGCGCGCGCGCACGCCGTGCTTCTGCGCGAGCTCGCGCGCCGCGCGCAGCGCGAGCCGCAAGCCGTTCGCGTACGAGACGATCAACACGTCGCGGTGCTCGGGGTGGTGGATCCCGACGTCGCCGGGCAGGATCGCCGACGCGCCCGGGCTGCCCGGCCGCGCGTAGTCGGCGAGCATGCGCGCGTCGCCGTCCGCGTACAGATCCTTCTCGTGGTACAGCGCGATCGGTTCGAGGAACACGACGACGCGGCCGCACTCGCGCGCGATCGCGATCGCGCCGCGCAGCATCCGCGCCGCGTCGTCGCCGCGCGACGGCACCGCGAGCATGAGCCCGGGGATGTCGCGCAGCGCGCCGATCGAGTTGTCGTTGTGGAAGTGGCCGCCGAAACCCTTCTGGTACGCGAGTCCGGCGACGCGCACGACCATCGGGTTCGTGAACTGCCCGTTCGAGAAGTACGCGAGCGAGCAGGCCTCGCCGCGCAGCTGGTCGAGTGCGTTGTGCACGTACGCGAGGTACTCGATCTCCGGCACCGGCAGGCAGCCGATGTGCGCCGCGCCCTGCGCGAGGCCGAGCACCGCGGTCTCGTCGAGCAGCGTGTCGAAGCAGCGCGCGACGCCGAAGCGCTTCTGCAGCTCGACGGTCACGCCGTACACGCCGCCCTTCCTGCCGACGTCCTCGCCGAACACGCACACGTCGCTCGAGCGCGCGAGCTCGTCGGTCAGCGCGGCATTGACGTGGCCGGCGAGATTGCGCCGCGCCGGGCTCTTCGAGCTCTCCGGCAGCGCCTCGCCCCACGCCTTGGCGCGCGCGGCCGGATCGATCGGCCGATCGGCGGCGGCGCGCACGCGCGCGGCGTCGTACGGCGCGAGCGGCGCGATCACTTCGGCGCGGCTCTCGAGCTTGCGCCGGCCCGCCGCTTCCTCGCTCGCCGCCGCCACGCGCTCGCGCGTCGTGCGCACGAGCTCGCGCAGCGACTGCGGCGTCGCCGCGCCGCACGCGACGAGCAGCCGCGCGTTCGCGAGCAGCGGATCGCGCGTCTCGACGGCCTCGGTCTGCGCGAGCGTGCGGTAGGTCGACTCGACGTCGGTGCCCGCGTGGCCCCACAGCCGCTCGGTCGCGAGGCGCACGAACACCGGCTTGCGCTCGCCGCGGCACCACTCGATCGCCTCGCGCGCGACGGCGAACACCGCGTCGAGGTCGCCGCGCGCTTCGAAGTAGCGCAGGTGCGGCTGATTCGACCACGAGTCGCGGATCCAGTCGGCCGGCGTGTCGACCGAGATGCCGATGCCGTTGTCCTCGCAGCAGAACACGATCGGCGCCGGGCTGCCGACGCGCGCCGCGTAGCGCGCGAGGTTCAGGCCCGACAGCGCGGTCGCGTGGTTGGCCGACGCGTCGCCGAACGAGCAGAAGACGAGCGCGTCGCGCGGCACCGCGAGCGCGACGCCGGCGCGGCGCGCGCGCGCGATCGAGATCGCCAGGCCGGCGGCCTTCGGCAGGTGCGACGCGATCGTCGAGGTCTGCGGAGGCGTCCACAGCGCGCGGCTGCCGAACACCTTGTGGCGCCCGCCGCTCATCGGGTCGTCCGCGGCCGCGCACAGCGACAGGAGCTGGTCGAACGCCGGCGTCGCGCCCGGCAGGTGGCGCGCGCGCGCGGCCATGAACGCGCCCGAGCGATAGTGCAGGAAGCACGGATCGTCGCTGCGCAGAAGCGCGCCGAACACCGCGTTGTTCTCGTGGCCGGCGCTGCCGATCGTGTAGTAGCCGCGGTTCGTGCGCTTGAGCTCGCGCGCCGCGACGTCGAGCGTGCGCGACAACAGCTGATCCTCGAACAGCGCGAGCGCCGCGCGCGCGGTCAGGCTCGAGCCCGCGCGCAGCGGCTCGTTCGGCGCGAGCGCGCGCACCGCGGGCGCGGGCGCGGCCAGGAAGTCGTCGAGCGCGGCCTCGACGACGGCGACGCGGTTCGTGGACATCGGGGCCGATACGTTAGCGGAGCGCGCGGCTCGTTGCGCGCAGCTCGCTGCGGTTCGCGCGCAGCCTCCGATGTCGGCGCAGCGCTTCCCCGAGCAGCGCGCCGCGCCGTTCGCGCGTGCGCTGCGAGCCGAGCGCGCACCACAGCGTCAGCGCGAGCGCGACGGCGCACGCGAACACGCGCGCCGGTTCGCGCGCCGGCTCGTGCGTGTCGAACGCGAAGGACGCGGCGGCCAGCGCGATCGCCGTCGCGGCGGCGATCGGCACCGGGTGCATCCAGCGCGGCCGCTTCGGCAACCGCGCGAGCACGTCGCGCGCGACCTCGCGCCGCAGCGCGCGGCGTGCGGCGGGGTCGCTCGAGCGCGCATCGCGCGCGAGCGCGTAGCGCAGCGGCGCATCCTTGGTCTCCGTCGCGCGCGCGAGCAGCTGCAGCACGCACGCGAGCTCGCCGACCTGGAACTCGGCGCGCCCCGCGCGCCCGTACGCGAGCGGGATGCCCTGCGGCGTGCCGTCGAGCGTCTCGACCGGGCTCACCGCGCGCACGAGGTCCGCCAGCGCCGCGCCGAGCTCACCCAGATCGTCCGCGCACGCCGCGCGGAAGTCGTGCTCGGCGAGCACTGTGCTGTTCAACAGCCGGTCGTAGTCGATCAGCACGAGG
>SCVU01000659.1 GCA_004296785.1 Planctomycetota bacterium | reverse complement strand
GAACAGCTCGCACGCGCGCTCGCTCCAGCGGCGCTGCTCGAGGTCGTAGCACAGCGTGCGCGACGCATTCGTCGGATCGGTCGACACGTCCTCGCCGCCGCACAGGTGCTTCGACACGAGCGCATCGACCGTGGCGAACACGACCTCGCCGGCGCGTGCGCGCCGCGCGAGCGCCGCGTCCTCGCGCAGCATCCATTCGATCTTGGTCGCGCTGAAGTACGGGTCGAGGCGCAGGCCGGTCAGCCGCTCGAGCAGCGGCTCGTGCCCCGCGGCGCGGAGCTCGGCGCAGCGCGCCGCGGTGCGCCGGTCCTGCCAGACGATGCCGCGGCGCAGCGCGCGGCCGGTCGCGCGCTCGAGCGCGAAGACCGTCTCGCGCTGGTTCGCGATGCCGAGGCCGACCGCGGCGCGCGCGCGCGGATGCGCGGCGATCTCGGCGAGCGTCGCATCAACGGCGGCGAGGATCTGGGCGCCGTCGTGCTCGACCCAACCCGGCTGCGGGAAGTGCTGCTCGAACTCGCGGTACGCGCGCGCGATCGGCTCGAGGCGGGCGTCGAACAGCACGCACGAGACTCCGGTCGTGCCCGCGTCGATCGAGACGAGAGTCGGTTCCACGCTGCGCGTGAAACTAGCACGCGCCGCGAAGCGACCGAAGGCGCGGCGGCGCCCCGAAACGCAGCGCGGCGAGCTCGCTGGCTCGCCGCGCGCGGTCTTTCGGACCTCGACCCTCGGGCAGCCCCGAGGGTCAGGACGTTCAATGCGTCGTCTGCGAGAAGACGAGCAGCCCGTGCTGCGACTGGATCGCGAGCGCGCTCTGCTTGTGCGCCTTCGGAGCGCCGAGGTGCAGCGTCGCGCCGCCCTGGCGGAACACGCCGATGTGCGCCGCGGCCGCGATCGGCAGGTCGACGTTGCCGCCGACCGCCACCGGGATCGACCACGCGCCGTTCCACTCGATCGACGCGATGCCGCCTTGGTAGATCGGCGAGAGCCACACGCCCGCGCTGACCAGGCCGGATTCGAACGCGGCCGGCTGGATCGCGACCTTGACCTGTCCGTGGAAGTACAGGCGCGCGCGATCGGTGCCGCGCCGCACCTGGATCGTCACGTAGCCCTTGCCCCACGCGTTCTCGACCGAGTCGGCGAGCAGCCCGAGCGGACCTTCGATCCACAGGTTCGGCGCGCCGGCGTCGAGCTTCGACAGCGCGGAGCCGATCGCGACCCCGGTGCTCGTCGTGCCCGGCGCAAACACGCCCGGACCGCCGGCCATCGACGGCAGGCTGCCGATGCCTTCGTCGCCGCCGCCGCTCTCGCTGTTCTTGCCGTTCGCGCCGGTGTTGCCCGCGCCGACCGCGAGCGCGGACGGGGCGAGCGCGATCGGCGCGCACAGCGCGAGCGCCGCGCCGGCTGCGAGCCACCACGATCCGCGCCGTGCGGCGGAAGCGCTGCGACCGGCCGGGCCGCTTCGTTCCATGTCGTTGACTGCCGAGTCGTTCAAGGGTTGACGGATCATCTGAGTGTCTCCTCCGCGCCAGGCGTCCTGCCAGGACCGGCGTCGGGTGAATCGAAGAGTTCGGGGCAGGTCGCGAGCAGGCGCTCGGGGAAGCCCCGTTGGGAAGCGATCTGGCTGCGCAGGCGCGGCGAGCGCGCGAAGAAGGCGGCGACCTCGTGCGCGCGCTTCGGGTGCAGGTCGAGCAGCTTGCGGAACGCGGCGAGCGAACGCTCGGCGTCGCGCAGGTGCGCGTAGTACATGCCGATGTTGAAGCGCACGAAGAAGAAGCGCTCCTCGAGCTCGGCGAGGCCGGTCATCGTGACCCAGCGCAGGCACGCGATCGCCTTCTTGTACTCGTCCTGCGACGCGTAGATCAGCGCGAGCTGCGCCGCGGCGTGACCGCGGTTGGTCTCGTTCACGCCCGTCTGGAACACGCGGCGGTACTCCTCGACCGCGCGCAGCGTCTTGCCCTCGTGCTGCGCGACGTACGCGAGGTAGATGCGCGCTTCCTCGTGGTCCGGCGTCACGGCCAGGCACTCGGCGAGCAGGCGCTTGCCCTTCTCGAGCGAGCTCTCGATCTTCTCGAGCTTGCCGTTCAGCAGACCGCGCGCGCGGCGCCAGTCGATCGACGGCGAGCCGCGACCGCTGGCCATCACGCCGTCGACGAACGCGCGGCCCTCGCTGCGCGTCGGCTCGATCTTCACCGGCGCCGAGAACACGCGCTGGCGATAACCCGGGTCGAGCTCCGCGAGGACGTAGGCCTTGCCGACCTGGTAGAAGACGCTCGCGAGCTTGTCGGCGAGCTCCTCGGCGTCGAGCGTCTCACCGAGCCGCG
>SCVU01000658.1 GCA_004296785.1 Planctomycetota bacterium | reverse complement strand
CGCCAGCCGCGCGAGCCTCGCCGCCGTCCGCCTGCCGGCGTGGATCGTGCGCCCGTTCGACAACATCTGCGGCCTGCGCGACGCGCGCATGCTCTCGAATCCCGCGCGCGTCGACCTCGCCGCGCTGCTCGACGCGACGCCCGAGATGGCGCTGCTCGCGCGCCAGGGCGCCGATCCCGAATCGGCGATCTGGCTGCAGCTGCGGCAGAAGGCGCTCGACCGTTGCACGCGCGTGTGCGAAGCGCTGCGCGTGCTCGGCGGCTACTGCAGCATCTGGTCGGCGATCGAGCATCGCGACGGTCGCAGCGTGCCGGATCTCACCGAGATCGCGCGCGCGCGCGTCAGCATCGACGCCGAGATCGACTGAGCTCTCCGATGCGCGCACTTCGCTCCAGGCAGCTCGTCACGCGCAGCCTGCCGGCGCTCGCGCTGCTCGGATGCGTGCTCGCGAGCGCGTGCGCGTCCGCACCGCCGAGCGCGCCGAGCGAGGGCGAGCGCAAGGTCGGCACGCTCGCGGATCTCGAGGCGATCCTCGCGCGCCAGAGCGCGAAGCCCGTCGAGGGGACGCTGTTCGCGCAGGGACTGCCGAAGCAAGGCGGTCCGCAGGAGCCCGCGGTTCAGGATCCCGCGCCTCCCGCCGCGACCGACGCGCCGCAGGATCCCGCGGCGTCCCAACCGGCCGCGCCCCCGGACGCGACTGCCGCGCCCGCGGCCGATGCAGCGGGCCAACCCGCGGCGCAACCGGAAGCGCAGGGCGAATTGCAGGCGTTCGAGGAGCTGCTGAAGCGCGCCGAGAGCCAGCCCGCGCTCACGCCGACGCAGCCCGCAGCGCCGCAGGCGACGCCGTCGGAGAACCCGTACCTCGCGTTCGGCTCGCGCATCGTCGTGCACACCGACGGCCGCGTGACGAAGCCCTATCCGATGCCGCCGAAGAAGGGCCGGCGCCTGCTCGACCTGCTGCAGTTGTACGGCGACTTCCCGGTTCGCTTCACGATCCGCGGCCCGTCCGACGCGCCCGCATCGATGCCTGCGCGCCCCGAGGGCGTGATCGACGACGTCGAGTGCATGTTGCTCGAGGAGTGGGACATCGAGCTGTATCAGGACATGCGCTCGTGGCCGCCGACCGCGCCGAATCCGGTCGCGCTCGCGGACTGGCTCGTCGTGACCGCGCGCCCCGAGCGGCTGCACGAGGTCGAGGACTTCCTGAACCTCTTCGCGGCCGCGGTCCCGCAGATCGAGATCGAGGCGAAGATCGTCGAGATCACCGAGAGCGACGTGCTCGACCTCGGCGTCAAGCCCGTCGCGACCGGCACGCCGATCTTCGACGCGCCCGGCAACGGCACGTTCATCAAGGGGCTCGACTACTCGTTCCCGACGCAGGATCTCAGCTCGGCGCTGCTGACGCTCGGCGCGGTGCAGGACGGGCTCGCGTTCAACGCGGTGCTGCAGGCGCTCGCGACGTGGGAGAACGTGCAGATCGATTCGCAGCCGCGGATCGCCGTGCGCGAGGGCAGCAAGGCCGAGATCGTCAACATCACGAAGATCCCGTTCTACAACCTCAACAACATCAACGCGGCGAACCAGTACACCGCGCAGCTGTCGTTCGAGGAGGTCGGCGTGAAGCTGTACATCGTGCCGCGCGTCGTCGGCACCGACACGGTCGCGCTGAACATCGACATCGAGGCCTCGCAGCAGGCGGGCAACGTCGCTTCGCTGATCACGAGCGCCGGCGGCGTCGGCGCGCTGGCGAACCCGATCATCGCGAAGCGCGGCGCGCGCACGGTCGTCTACCTGCAGCCCGGGCAGGCGGTGATCCTCGGCGGCCTGACGACCACGCGCGACTCGGACACGATCCGCAAGGTGCCGCTGCTCGGCGACATCCCGTTCCTCGGCGCGCTGTTCCGCTCGAAGCTGAAGCGCAAGGAGAAGACGCACGTGCTGTTCTTCATCCGGCCGCGGATCCTGCAGGGAATCGACGTCCAGCGCGACTTCTGACGGCCAGCGACGGTCTGGAAGCCGCCCTGGAAGAACGGCCCGGCGCCGGTCGTCATACTCACAGGCCCCTGCCCATGCGACTTCCGCACGTTCCCGGTCGAGCTCCGCGCCGCGGCGCCGCGCTGATGCTGTCGCTGCTCGTGCTGTTCGTGCTGGTCGCGATCGTGTTCCAGCTCAACATCGCGACCGGCACCGATGCGCGCATCGCGCGCAACGAGGTCGTGCTGACGCAGATGGATCTCGCGATCTCCTCCGCGCAGCTCGAGGTGTTCGAGAAGCTCAAGGCCGACTCGCAGTCGAGCGAGAGCGGCGCGCAGGGCGGCGCGGGCGGTGCCGGCGGCGGCATGCCCGGCCTGCCGTCCGGCGGCGGCGACTCGCAGTCGATGGGCTTCGGCGACACCTCCGGATTCGGCGGCGGCGGCGCTGGTGGCGGCGGCAATCCGTTCGGCGGCGGCGGCGGCGGCGGACAGGGCGGCCAGCAGGGCCCGGTCGACTCGATGCAGGACGAGTGGTACCGGCCCGAGCGCACGTCGATCAACGAGATCGACCTGCGCATCTTCATTCAGGACGAGGACAGCAAGTACAACGTGCTCGCGATCCTGACGAAGGACGAGAACGAGGCGCGCAAGGCGCTCGATCGCCTGACGCGGATCTTCGACCTGTGCCGCGAGGGCACGGCGGCGGACATCGACGGCGCGCGCGCGCGACGCATGGCCGAGTCGGTGCGCGACCACTTGAAGCAGCGCCTCGACTCGGTGCTGCCGCGCCCGGTGCTGTTGACCGACGCCGACAAGGACGGGAACACGCTCGAGCAGGGGCTGCCGCTCTCGCTGCGCGAGTTCGCGGTGCTCCCGGGGTTCGACGAGAGCCAGTTCCGCGACTACCGCGACTCCGAGGGCCGCGTCGTGCACTCGGTCTCGAGCTTCCTGACCGTGTGGACGGCGCTTTCGACGCGCGCGGAGCACGCGCAGGAGCTCGGCAACGCCGGCGATGCGAACAACGGCGGGCAGGGCGGCGGCAATCCGAACGTCAGCGGCAATCAGCCCGGCGGCTTCGCCGGCGCCAACGCGCCGAGCGGCGGCGTCGATTCGAACGTCGGCGGCTCGGCGAGCAGCGGCGCCGGTGCCGGCGGCCAGGGCGGCGCGAGCACGACGACGACCGGCATCGCCGTCAATCTCAACACCGCGCCGGGCGCGGTGCTGAAGGCGCTGTTCGACGACCGCGAGGTCCCGCCGCAGTTCTGGGACGGCGTGATCGAGTTCCGCAACCTCGAGGACGAGGAGGCGATCGACAAGGCGAAGGAAGAGGCCGGCGGCGAGGAGCTCGAGCCCGAAGTCGACGAGTGGGGCAAGGAGATCAAGCCGCGCAAGTACTTCAAGTCGCTCACCGACCTGAAGGAGATCGACGGCTGGGAGAATCTCGAGCCGCAGCAGCAGGCCGAAGTGCAGCAGCTCGTCGCCGTGCAGAGCAACGTCTTCTCGATCTACATCACCGCGCGCAAGCGCACCGCGATCGAGGACGGCTCGGAGGCGTTCGACGATCCGGCGGAGACGCGCAAGCGCGAGGAGCGCGGCGGCTACCTGACGCGCACGGTGCGCATCGTCGTGTGGCGCCGCGCGGGCGGGACCGACGGCGTCGAGCTCGTGCCGCTCGAGACGTGGGAGACGATCGACTTCGCGCCGTACGAGGTCCTCGACTACCCGGACGAAGAGCGTTGAGCGCGGCGCGGCGCAAACGCGCGTCGCGCGCCGCGGCGGATGCGAGCGGCCTGTGGGTCGAGGTGTTCGACCACCTGTTCGCCTCCGCGGCCGAGGAGATGGGCGCGGCGCTGATCCGCGCGTCGTTCTCGCCGAACATCAAGGAGCGCCGCGATCTGTCGTGCGCGTTGTTCGACGCGCGCGGCCGGATGATCGCGCAGGCCGCGCACCTGCCCGTGCACCTCGGCTCCGCGCCGCTGTCGGTGCAGGCCGCGATCGCCGCGGTGCCGATGCAGCCCGACGACGCGGTGCTGCTCAACGATCCGTACCAGGGCGGCACGCACCTGCCCGATCTGACGCTCGTGTCGCCGGTCTTCCTCGCGGGCGAGCGGCGCCCGTCGTTCTACGTCGCCAACCGCGCGCACCACGCCGACGTCGGCGGCGCCGCGCCGGGCTCGATGGCGCCCGCGCGCGACATCCACGGCGAGGGGCTGCGCATCCCGCCGCTCAAGCTCGTGCGCGGCGGGCGCTTCGATCGCCCGATCCTCGAGCTGCTGCTCGCGAACATGCGCGTGCCGCGCGAGCGCGAGGCCGACCTCGACGCGCAGTGGGCGGCCAATCGCGCCGGCGCGCGGCGCCTGGCCGAGCTGTGCGCCGAGCACGGCCGCGCCGTGCTCGTACGCCGCGCGGCCGAGCTGCTCGAGTGGAGCGCACGCGCGTGTCGCGCCGAGCTCGCGCTGCTGCCGCGCGGCCGCTTCGAGGTCGAGGACGTGCTCGAGGTGCCCGGCGCGTCGCGCGACGGGCTCGCGCGGATCCGACTGCGCCTCGAGCTCGCGCGCAGCGGCGCGACCTTCGATTTCCGCACGACCGACGACCAGCTCGAGTCGCCGCTCAACACGGTGCACGCGGTCGTCGTGTCGGCGGTGCTGTACGCGCTGCGGCTGCTGCTGCCCGCGCACACGCCGACCAACGACGGCGTGCTGGCGCCGGTGCGCGTGCGGACGCGCCGCGGCAGCCTCGTCGACGCGTGCTACCCGGCGCCGGTCGCCGCCGGCAACGTCGAGACGAGCCAGCGGCTGGTCGACGTGATCCTCGCGGGCTTCGACCGCGCGCTGCCCGGCCGACTCCCCGCCGCGAGCAGCGGCACGATGGCCAACCTCTCGTTCGGCGGTCACGACGCGCGCGGCGCGGCGTTCACCTACTACGAGACGATCGCGGGCGGCGCGGGCGCCGGGCCCGAGCGCGACGGCCAGTCGGCGGTGCACACGCACATGACGAACACGCGCAACACGCCGATCGAGGCGTTCGAGCTCGCGTTCCCAGCGCGCGTCGAGCGGCTCGACGTGCGCCGCGGCTCCGGCGGCCGCGGCGCGCGGCGCGGCGGCGACGGCGTCGAGAAGGTCGTGCGCTTCCTCGCGCCGGTGCGCGGCGCGTGGGTCGCCGAGCGCTCGCTCGCGGGGCCGATCGGGCGCGCCGGCGGAGCGCGCGGCGCATGCAGCGAGGCCGAGCTCGCGCTCGACGGCGCGCCGAAGCGGCGCCTCGGCTCGAAGGCCGCGTTCGATGCGCCGGCCGGCGCGCGACTGACCGTCCGCACGCCGGGCGGCGGCGGGCACGGCGGCTTGTCTCCGGCACCCTGAGCCAGCGACAATCCCGGGCCTTCCGCTCCGCGACCTCCGGCCCAGGAATTCATTCGACCATGTCGTCCCTCAGCGTCTTCGGTGCCCAGTGGGGCGACGAAGGCAAGGGCAAGATCATCGATCTGCTCGCTCGCGACGCGGACATCATCGTCCGCTACCAAGGCGGACCGAACGCGGGGCACACGGTCGTCGTCGGCGCACAGACGTACGTGCTGCGGCTGATCCCGTCGGGGATCCTGAACCGCGGCACGCTGAACGTCGTCGCGAACGGCGTCGCGCTCGATCCGCTGCGGCTGTTCGAGGAGATCGACGAGCTGCGCGCGCGCGGCGTGCCCGTCGGCCCGGAGAACCTGCGCGTGTCGTCGAACGCGCACGTGATCTTCGAGCACCACCGCAAGCTCGACGGCCTGGCCGAGCGCTGGCGCGGCGCGGGTCGCATCGGCACGACCGGCCGCGGCATCGGGCCGTGCTACGCGGACAAGACCGCGCGCACCGGATTGCGCGTGTCCGACCTGCTCGACGCCGACACGTGCCGCAAGCGCCTGTCGGCGGCGCTGGCGGAGAAGAACGCGCTGTTCGAGAAGGTCTACGCCGAGTCCTCGCTCCCGGTAGACGAAGCGGTGCACAAGTACGTCGCGATCGGCGCGCGGCTCGCGCCGTTCGTCTGCGACACCGGCAGCCTCGTGCGCAAGGCGTACGCGGCCGGCAAGCGCGTGCTGTTCGAGGGCGCGCAGGGCGCGCTGCTCGACCTCGACCACGGCACGTATCCGTACGTGACGAGCTCGAGCACCGGCACCGGCGGCATCGCACCGGGCACGGGTTTCCCCGCGGCCAGGCTCGAGCGCGCGATCGGCATCGCGAAGGCGTACTGCACGCGCGTCGGCGAGGGCCCGTTCCCGAGCGAGGACAAGGGGCGCGACGGCGAGGTGATCCGCGAGGTCGGCCACGAGTACGGCTCGGTCACCGGGCGGCCGCGGCGCTGCGGCTGGTTCGACGCGGTCGCGATGCGCTACACGCTCGAGCTCAACGGCGCGACGAGCTGGATCGCGACGAACCTCGACGTGCTGTCGGCGTTCGACCAACTGAAGATCTGCACCGGCTACCGCCGCGGCGCGGAGTCGTTCGCCGAGTATCCGGCCGACCTGCCGAATCTCGACGGCATCGAGCCCGTGCACGAGTCGATCGCCGGTTGGCGCGACGACATCACCGGCGTGCGGCGCTACTCCGCGCTGCCCGCGAACGCGCGCGCGTACGTCGAGCGGCTCGAAGCGCTCGTCGGCGTGCGCACGCAGATGCTGTCGGTCGGGCCCGAGCGCGATCAGGTCATCCCGCGCGACAGCTGAGCGTTCGCATGGCGCCGCACAA
>SCVU01000657.1 GCA_004296785.1 Planctomycetota bacterium | reverse complement strand
GCTCTTCCGATCTGGTGCCCGCGACGCACAACCACGGCTCCGCGGCGCCGTCGACGCCGAGGAACGCGCCGACCTCGGAGGTGAACACGTTCTCGATCGACGCGCGCTCGCGCAGCTCGCGCTCGCGCGGATCGAACTCGAGCACCGCGGTCGAGCACAACACGAGCAGCGTTCCGTCGGGCGCCGGTCCGTGCAGTGCGAGCACCGGTCCGTGCGCGCTCGTGTCGACGAGCGCGATGCGCGGCGCGGCGCCGGCCGCGACCTCGGCCCCGTCGCGCGCGACGCCGCAACCTGCGAGTGCGAGCGAACACGCGGCGATCCACGTCCCCCAGCGCGCGTCGAGCATCGACGTAGCGTACTCGTCCGGCTTCGATCGCGCGCCGCGCGCGAGCTTGCGCCGACGCTATTCGGTGCTACCCTCACGCATGAGCACCTCAAAGCAGTCGCGCAAGCCGTCACCCAAGAAGTCGCCGAAGATGGCACACGGCGGCAACGCCGCTTCCGGACCGGCACGCGCGACGAAGGCCGTGGTCGCCAAGGCGAGTTCGATCGCCGCGCGCGACCGGATCGAGCCCCGGAAGCCGGCGCAACCCGAGATGCACCGCGATCAGCACGCATCGGCGGCGCGCGGCAGGAACATGCCGAAGCCGAAGTCGAGCGCGGCTTCGAAGCGGCGCAGCTAGCGCAAGCCTCGCGCGGCACCGCCCACTCGGCGAGCGGCGCGCGTCGGGAACGAGCGCCGCGGCGGCTAGAATCGCGCGCTGCATGAGCTCTCCGCGCCGTCTCGCGCTGCTCGCCACGCTGGGCGCGCTCCTCTTCTCCGCGTCCGCGTTCCTCGCCTGCTCGAAGCCGCCGCCGAAGCGGCTGAATCTCGTGCTCGTCGTGATCGACACGCTGCGCGCGGATCGCATGGCGCTGTACGGCCACACCGTCGCGAACACGCCGGCGCTCGATGCGTGGTCGAAGGGCGGAACCGTCTGGGACACCTGCTACACGCCCGCGCCGTGGACCGTGCCGGCGATGTCGATGCTGATGTCGGGCCGCCAGGTGATGCGCCGCTTCGCGTTCCCCGACCCGGATCGAGTGCCGCTCGCCGAGCACCTGCAGCAGCACGGCTATCGCTGCGGCGCCGTCGTCGCGAACGCGTTGTTGCGCGCCGACAAGGGCTGGAACCGCGGCTTCGAGTCGTTCGAGCAGGACAGCGAAACCCGCACGACGACGTTCGACGACGGCTGGCCGGGCGAGCAGGTCGTGAGCCGCGGCTTGAAATGGCTCGACGGCCGCAGCGAGCAGCCGTTCTTCCTGTACCTGCACCTGCTCGATCCGCACCACCCCTACAAGGCCTGGACGCCGCCGGGTGGCACGCCGTTCAAGCCGACGCTGTCGCAGGAGCGACGCGAGCGCTTCCTGTCGATCCTGCCCGAAGCGCAGCGCGCTCTGCTGACCGACGAGAACTACCGCGGCATCGAACAGCGCATCGCGGCCTACGACAGCGAAGTGCTCGAGGCCGACCAGGCGCTCGCGCAGCTCTTCGCGTACCTCGACGCGCACGATCTGTCGGACGACACGCTGGTCGTCGTGACCTCCGACCACGGCGAGTGCCTGTGGGACCGGCGCACGCCGAAGACCAAGCGCTCGCACGCGCTCGCTCACTTCCAGCAGCTGTTCTCGGGCCACGGCGAGATCGTCTACGAGGAGCTGCTGCGCGTGCCGCTCGTGATGCGCGGCCCCGGCGTGCCGGCCGGCGTGCGCGCACGGCAGCACGCGAACCTGCTCGACGTCGTGCCGACCGTGCTGTCGCTGCTCGACCTGCCGGCGATGCACCCGCTCGACGGCCGCGTGCTCGATCCGCGCGCGGCGGACGTTCCGCGCGAGCGCGTCGCGTACTTCACGCACACGTGCGCGCTGACCGAGGACGGCCGCTACAAGCTGCACCTCGGCAAGGGCCGCTTGAAGGGCAAGGAGCTCTTCCCGCCCGAGCTCTACGACCTCGCCGCCGATCCCGAGGAGCGCGCGCCGATCGACGATCCCGCGCGCAGCGCCGCGATGAAGGCGCGCCTCGAGCAGTGGATGGTCGAGAACGACGACAAGGCGGTGCCGCTGACCGATCAGGATCGCGCGGCGATGCAGGCGCTCGGCTATCTCGGCAAGGGCGAGAAGGGCGACGGCATGGGCGCGGAGGATCCCGCCGATGTCGGCGACGAGGCGGCGGATGAAGGCGATCGCTAGCGCGCGGCTCGCGCCGCTGCTGTGCGCGCTCGCGGCGCTCGCCGGCTGCGGCGAGCCGAGCGCGACGAGCGCGCCGACGACCGCGGCGGGCGCGGCCGACGCGCGCGCGCACAACGTCGTGCTCGTCGTGATCGACACGCTGCGCGCCGATCACCTGTCGCTGTACGGCCACGCGCGCGCGACGACGCCGCGCATCGACGCGTGGGCCGCGGGCGGCACGGTGTACGAGCGCGCGTACGCGCCGGCGCCGTGGACGCTGTCGTCGATGACGATGCTGTTCACCGGTCGCCAGATCCTGCGCCGCAGCGGCGTGCGCGACGCGGAGCGCGTGACGCTCGCCGAGCGGCTGCAGCAGCACGGCTTCCAGACCGGCGGCGTCGTCGCGAACGGCTTGTTGCGCGCGCAGTTCGGCTGGTCGCGCGGCTTCGACCACTACGACCAGGACGTCGACAAGAACGACGCGCTGCGCGACGACGGCTGGAGCGGCGAGCAGGTCGTGCAGAAGGGACTCGACTGGCTCGCGCGCCGCGACGAGCGCCCGTTCTTCCTGTACCTGCACCTGCTCGATCCGCACTACCCGTACCGACCGGAGCCGGACGACGCGTTCGCGCCGCTCGACACGCCCGAGCGGCAGGCCGCGTTCGCCGCCGCGCTGCCGGCAGCGGAGCGCGCGCGCCTCACGCGCGACGCGTACGCGGGCATCGAGCGCGAGATCGCGAACTACGACGCGGAGCTGCGCGGCGCGGACCGCGCGCTCGGGCGCCTGTTCGACGCGCTCGACGCACAGGGCCTCGCGGACGACACGCTCGTGATCGTGACCTCCGACCACGGCGAGTGCCTGTGGCAGCGGCCGATGGTCGCGAACCCGGGGCGGTTCCAGAAGTGCCACTTCCCGCTGTTGTTCTCGACGCACGGCGAGCTCGTCTACGAGGAGCTCGTGCACGTGCCGCTCGTGATGCGCGGCCCCGGCGTGCCGCGCGGCCTGCGCTCGCGCGCCGATGCGAGCCTGCTCGACATCGCGCCGACGGTGCTCGCGCACTTCGACCTGCCGGCGCTGCCGCGGCCGGGCGGGCGGCCGCTCGATCCGCGCGACGAGAAACCGAGGCACGAGCGCTTCGCGATCTTCGACACCGCGTGCGCGCTGACGATCGATGGTCGCTACAAGCTGCACGTGTTCCGCGGCCGACACGACGCGACCGAGTGGCAGCCGAGCGAACTCTACGACCTCGCCGCCGATCCCGGCGAGCTCGCGCCGCTCGACGACCCCGCGCGCACGGCGGACATGCGCGCGCGCATCGACGCGTGGATGAAGGAGCGCGCTGAGCTCGACGCGCCCGCGACCGAGGACGAGCTGCGGGCACTGCGCGCGATGGGCTACCTCGGCGACGAACCGGCGCCGCAGTCGCAGCGCTAACGCGCGTCCGCCGGCTCGATCTCGATCAGCACGTCGCGGCTGCCCACCACGACGTCCCGCAGCACCAGCGTCGGCGCCGCTTCGCGCAGGCCGGGCTTGTGCACGCGCAGGTGCACGCGATCGACGCCGACGCCGGTCAGCGTGAACGCGCCGACCGCGTCGGTGCGCGAGTAGCCGGCGCGACCGCCGTCGCTGAGCTGCGCGACGATGTGCCAGCCCTCGAGCGGCCGCGCGGTCCCGCGCTCGACCAGCCGACCGGCGAGCTCGTACTTCGAATCGAGCCACAGGTCGCGCTCGAGCACCTGACCCGCCGCGAGTTCGACGCCGTCGACCGACACGACGCCGAGCGGACCGGATGCGCTCAGCCGCACGCTCCCCGGCGCGAGTCCGGTGACCTCGAAGCGCTCGCCGACGCGCGCCTGCACCTCGATGCAGTCGAACGTGCCCGGTACGCCGACGATCACCCACGCAGCCAGCGAATCCTCCTCAGCGACCGCGGCCGAGGTCGGATTGCGCGAGCGCAGCGTGCCGCGGATCGCGGCGCCGCGCGCGAGGCGCACGTCGTGCACGCTCGGCTCGCCCGCGCGCAGCTCGAGCACCTCGAACCACGGCGCATCCGCGCCCGAGCGCACGCGCAGCTCGACCGCGCCGACCGGGACCGCCGCGAACTCGTACTCGCCGTGCTGGTCGGTACGCGTGCGCCACGCGACGGCGTCGACCTGATTGCGGTCGCGCGGCAGCGGATCGGGCCCGACGCGCACCTCGGCGCGCGCGACCGGCTGCCCGCTCGAATCGCGCACGATGCCGCGCAGGCCGGCGGTCGCCTCGACGAGCACGAGCTCGACGTCGGCGCGCGGCTCGGCCTCCGCATCGGCATCGCCGCCGCGGCCGACCGTTCCGGCGGCCGTGCACACGAGCCCGCGCTTCCACGCGACGAGGCGCCGGCCCTTCGGCACGTCGCGCAGCGCGGCGCGCCCGTCCGCGTCGGTGCTCGCGATCGGCGCGCCGAAGAGGAAGTGGTGCAGCACCGAGAAGCCGATCGCGGCGTCCGCGACCGGTGCGCCCTGCGCGTCGACGACGCGCACCGCCACGTCGATGCCGCGCGGCAGCTCGATCGGCAGCACGCGCTGCTCGTCCGGCGCGACCTCGACCGCGATGGCCGGGCCGCGGTCCGGCCGCACCGACAGCCGACCGCCGCAGTTGCGGAACGCGATGCGGCCGCGCGCATTCGACACGCCGCGCATCGCGTAGCGGTTGACGTCGGGGCTGTCGAGCCGCTGCACGACGACCTCGACCAGCGCGGCGGGCGTGCCGTCGGCCCAGCGCAGCTCGGCGGTCAGCATCGGCGCGGTCGGGCGCGTCGGCGCGGCGGCGGGCGCGTCGACCGCCGCGTCGAGCGCGGCGTCGAACGGCGCATCGACGGCGAGCTCGGTGCGCGCGCTCGCGAGCTCGCTCGGCGGCGTCGCCTGCGCGGGCAGTGCGGCGATCGGACGCTCGATCTCCACAGCCCCCGGTGAGTGCGCGCGCGACCACGCGGTCGCCCCCCACCACAGCGCGGCGACGACGAGCAGCGTCGACGTGACGAACGACCAGCGCCACGCGAGCAGCGGCGCGCGCGGCGCACGCGCGACGTCGCGCGACGCGTCGCGCGCGAGCTCGCGCACGGCCGGAGCGCCGCGCTCGAGCGCGTGCCGGCGCGCCGCGTCGAGCACGATGCGCCGCTGCGCCTCGAGCGCGCGCGAGCGGCCCGCGAAGACGAGCGCCGAGAGCGCGGCGCTGGCGGGCAGCGCCTTGCGCAGCAGCGCGAGCCCGCGGTGCACCTGCATGCGCACGACGCCCGCGCTCGAGCCGCGCCGCACCGCGACGTCGATCGCGCGCTCGTCGTCCAGCAGCACCGGCTCGAGCACGGCGCGGTAGCGCGGCGGCAGCTCGGCCAGCGCGGCGCGCGCGGCCTCGGTGATCTCGCGCGCCTCGGTCGCATCGGCCGGGTCCTCGACGCCGCGCGCGGCGAGCCGCTCGGGGTCGGGTTTGCGCCCGCGCGAGCGCCGCGCCGACAGCGCGTGGTGCGCGAGGATCCCGAGCAGCCACGGCAGCAGCTTGCGCGACGCGTCGTACGCATCCGCGCGCTCGATCGCGGTCAGGAACGTCGCCTGCACGAGATCCTCGGCGTCGCTGCGCGACGGCGCGAGGCGGCGCGCCAGCGCGTGCAACTGCGGCGAGGCCTGGTCGTAGACGCGGCCGAGCGCGTCGAGCTCGCCGTCGCGGCGATAGCGCTCGAACAGGTCCTCGAGCGGTTGGGCGGAGTTCGCACCGGCCATGCGTCCATCTTGCACGATGCGCAGCGAGCGCAACGCGGCCCGGCGCGATTGCGGGTTCCGACGCTCAGTGGTACGGTGCGCCGCGGAGAATGGACATGGGACCCCGGGATGAGATCCGGGCCCGTGGATTCGACGGCGCGTCCGGGCGGCTCGCAACCGCGCCGCGGAGCACGTGGGATCGCATCGGCCCCTGGCTCGCACTGCTCGCAGTGGCATGCCTGCTTTTCCAGGCCGCGTGGCGCGCGAACTCGCAATGGGAGCTCGGCACACGCGGCGAGATCGGCGCGGGCTACACCGCGTACTACGTGCGCTGCATGCTCGAGCAGGGCTGGTCCGTCACACGCGGCGCCGCAGTCGCGCGGCTCAGCGCGGGCGATCCGCCGCACGTCGAGCTGCAGTTCCATCACCCGGCGCTGTACTGGTGGTACCACGGCGCGTGGGCGCAGTTCGCCGGCGCGAGCCCGCTCGCGCTTCGCGCTGCGCACGCGCTGCTGATCGCGCCGGCCGCGCTGTTCCTGTACGCGCTCGCGCGGCGCTTCCTCGCGCCGATCGGGGCGGGAGCCGCGGCGTTGCTGTTCGCGGCGATCCCGTTGGTCGGCTACTGGGCGCCGATGGTCAACCAGGACGGCGCGGTGCTGACCGCGCTGCTCGGCGCGCTGCTCGCGTTCCAGCGCTGGCGCGAGCACGCCAGCACCGCGCGACTCGCCGTGTTCCTCGCCGCGGTCGCGTGGGCGGCGAACCTCGACTGGCTCGGATACGCGTGCGTGCCGGTGTGCGCGCTATGGACGCTCGGCGACGGCGGCTTCCGCGCGGCGCGGCGCGCGCTCGCGGCCGCGCTGTTCGTCGAGCTCGGCTGCATCGCGCTGTTCGCGCTGCACGCGCGCCTCGCGCTCGGCGCCTGGGCGGACGTCGGCCACGAGCTGGCGCGCATCGCGATGATGCCGGACGGACCGGACATCTTCGGCGCGCTCGGAACTCCCGGCCCGACCAGCATCGCGACGCCGCAGCACCTCGGTCTCGCCGAGATCGCGCGCATCGTCGGCACGCTCGGACTGCGCGAGTTCGACCCGCTGCTGCTGTGCGGCGCGCTGCTCGGCGCGGTCGCGCTGTGGCGCCGCCGCGGTGCGCGGCGCGCGCTCGTGCCGCTCGCTGCGCTCGCCAGCGCCGGGCTGTGGAACGTCGCGCTGTTCCCCCAGCACGCGGCCTACCACGAGTTCTGGCTGCTGGCCTCCGCGCCGGCGGTCGCGCTCGCGCTCGGCGCGCTGTTCGACGTGCTGTTCACCGCGCGCGGTCCGCGCGTCGCGGCCCTCGCCTGCGCCGGCGTCGCGGCGCTCGCGGCCCACGGGATCGGAGACACGCTCGCGCGCGTCGAGGAACGCCGCACGACGTCGTTCGAGCCGCTCGCGGCGCTGCTCGACGCGCAGTTCGGCGCCTCGGATCTCGTGTGCATGCCGATCGCCGTGCCGCAGATCCTGCCGCTGACGCGCTGCCAGCTGCGCTTCGACTGCCGCACTCCCGAGCAGTTGCGCATCGAGGCGCAGCGCGAACCGCGGCCCGCGGGGCGCTTCGTCTACGTGCTCGCGCGACCCGCCGAGGAAAACGAGTGGACGCGGCGACTCGCCGCGCAGCATCCGCTGCACGCGAACGACGGACTGCACTGGTTCGAGCTCGACCCGGCCGGCGCGTGGTAGTCCGCGCGCTCGGCGCGGGCGCGGTCAGCCCGGCTCGGGACGGCGCCAGTCCTTGACTTCCTGCACGAGCTCGACGCCGAAGCGATCGAGCACCGCGCGGCGCATGTTCGCGATCAACGCGCGGACGTCCGCCGAGCGCGCGGCGCCCGCATTGACGAGGAAGTTCGCGTGCTTCGCGCTGACGAGCGCGTCGCCCTCGCGCATCCCCTTGCAGCCGGCGGCGTCGAGCAACTGCCCCGCCGAGCGGCCGTCGGAGCGGTCCTTCGGCGGGTTCTGGAACACGCAACCGGCCGAGCGCTCCGACAGCGGCTGCGCGTCCTTCTTCTCGCGCAGGTACGCGCGCGTCAGCGCCTGCACTTCGAGCGCGCTCTTCGGCTCCAGGCGCAGCACCGCGCCGGCGACGACGTGCGCGCCGAGCCGGCCGTCGCGGTAGCCGACCGCGTGCTCCGGCCGCCGCAGTTCGGCGAACTCGCCGCGCGCGTCGATCACGAGCGCGCACTCGACCTGGTTCCACATCTCGCCCCAGCGGCCGCCCGCGTTCATCGCGATGCCGCCGCCGACGTGGCCCGGCACGCCGACGAGTCCCTCGAAGCCCGAGAGCCCGAGCGCGGCCGCCTTGTTGACGAGACCCGGCAGGCTGACGCCGGCCCACGCGACGAGGCGCGGATCGCGCTCGCTCGACGCGGCCTCGGCATCCGGATCGAGCGCGCACTCGACCTGGTTCCACATCTCGCCCCAGCGGCCGCCCGCGTTCATCGCGATGCCGCCGCCG
>SCVU01000656.1 GCA_004296785.1 Planctomycetota bacterium | reverse complement strand
CGCCGACGCGAACGGCGACGGTCGCTACGACGCGCGCAAGGCGTTCTTCGAGGGCCTTGACCTCGTCACCTCGCTCGTGCTGCACGAGCAGGGAGTGATCGTCACCGCAGCGCCGGAGATCCTGTACCTCGTCGACTCCGACGGCGACGACGTCGCCGACGAGAAGCGCGTGCTGTTCCGCGGCTTCGGCTACGGCGACACGCACGCGACGATCAGCAATCTGCGCTGGGGGCCCGACGGCTGGATCTACGGCACGCAGGGCTACTCGGGCAACGCGTCGAACCACGTGACGAACGCCGCGGGCCGCGACTTCGGCCGGATCGGCAACGGCATCTTCCGCTTCCGCGCCGACGCCAGCGCGATCGAGGTCGTTTCGTCGTACGGCTCGAACACGTGGGGCTGCGACTTCACGACCGACGGCGAGCTCTTGTTCACGATGGCGAACGGCGCGCACCTGCGGCACGTCGTGCTGCCGGAGAAGATCCTCGCGCGCGCGCGTCGGCGGCGTCGAGAGCTGGACCGACTTGCCGGACCACACGCAGGTCGAGCCCGCGGTCGTGCACAGCGAGCCCGCGTACGCGCAGATCGACTTCGTCGGCGCGTTCACCGCGGCGTCGGGCTCGTGCGTGTACACCGGCGGCGCGTGGCCGGCCGAGTGGAACGCCGCGCACTTCGTGTGCGAGCCGACGGTCAACCTCGTGCACTGCGACGTGCTCGAGGAGAAGGGCGTGACGTACACGGCGCGCAAGCAGTCGGGCGGCGAGTTCCTGCGCTCGAAGGACCTGTGGTTCCGCCCCGTGCACGCGCGCGTCGGGCCGGACGGCGCGCTGTACGTGCTCGACTTCTACAACCAGGCGGTCGTGCACAACGACACGCGCGGGCCGAAGCACGGGCCGACGAATGCGGCGCTGCGGCCGGACCGCGACCACGAGCACGGGCGGATCTGGCGCATCCAGCACAAGCAGGCACAGCAGATCGCGTCGCCGTTTCCGGCGGGTGCGCAACCGCGCGAGGTTGCGGAGCCCGCGCTCGTCGCGGCGCTCGCGAGCGACAATCAATGGGCGCGCACGACCGCGCAGCGCAAGCTCGTCGAGCGCGGCGCGGACTGGGCTCCGATCGCGCAGCTCGCGGGCGCCGGAGCGACGTGGCAAGCGCGGCTCGCCGCGCTGCGGACGCTGCGCGAGCTCGTCGATCTGCACGCGGGGCAGGATCGCGCGGACGCCGCGGAGGCTTCGAAGTCGTTCGTCGCCGCGGCGGAGAAGGCGCTGCGGGGAGACGAGCGTTCCGAGCGCCGGGGATCGGCACGCCTGCTCGCTTCGCTCGCGCCGGCCCGCTTCGAGGCGTCGGAGCCTTGGCTGTGGAGCATCGCGGGCGACGATCCGAGGCTGCGGCTCCAGGCGGCGATCGCGCTGCAGGCGACGCCGGACTCCGAGGTCATGGGCGGTCTTGTCTGGGAGTCGTGCGAGGACGACTGGTGCCGATCCGCCGCACTCGGGATCGCGCTCGCCAACCCCTCCGAGGTGTTTCGCCTAGCCAACGAGGTCAGCGGCGAGTCGTCGATGATCCCGCCCGAGGATTTCGCCGCACTCGTCGCCGCGCGCGCGGCCGAGCGCGACGGGCGCGAGCGCGTGCTCGAGCTCGTGCGGATCTTCGCGCAGCCCAAGCACCTCGAGCCGGCGTTCATCGCCGCGTGCATCGACGCGTGCGCGAACTGCAAGCGCCCGCTCGGCCCCGCGCAGACCTCGGCCGAGGACCTCGCCGCGCTGCGCGCGCTGCTCGTCGCGCCGGAGCCCGTGCTCAGCCGCGCTGCGCTGCAACTGTGCGGCAAGCTGCTGATGCCCGGCGAGCTCGCCGACGACATCGCCGCGGCCGCCGCGCGCCAGCAGGAACTGCTCGAGGACGCGGAGCTCCCGCTCGACGCGCGCCGCGACGCGTTCTTCGCGCTGCTCGCGCTGCCCGAGCACCGCGCCGAGGCGCTCGGCGCGTGCGACGACCTGTTGTCCGCCGGCGCCGGCGAGGCGACGCAGTCGGCGGTGCTCGACGCGCTCGGCGCGCTCGACGATCCCGCCGCCGGCGCGGCGCTCGCGCTGCACTTCGGCCGACTCTCCGGCGCGCCGCGCGAGCGCGCGTTCGAACTGCTCGCGCGCCGGCCCGCGTGGGCGAGCGCGCTGCTCGATCGCGTCGAGCAGGGCGGACTGACTCCGGCCGTGCTCGGCCCGCAGAAGATGCACCGGCTGCGCACGCACGCCGACGCGGCGGTCGGCGCGCGCGCGACCGAGCTCTTCGCGAAGCTCGGCTCGGCGACGAGCGCGAAGATCGAAGACCTGGTCGCGCAGCTCTTGCCCGAGGTCGACCGCGCCGGCGACGCCGCCAACGGCAAGCTCGTGTTCGCGCAGAACTGCGCCGCGTGCCACGTCGCGTACGGCGCGGGCGGCAAGGTCGGCCCGGACCTGTCGGGCATGGGCGCGCACGGCGCGCGCGACTTGCTGCCGGTGATCCTCGATCCGAGCCGCAACGTCGAAGCGGCGTTCGCCGAGTGGGTCGCGGTGCTGAAGGACGGCCGCTCGTTCGGCGGCGTGCTCGCGCGCGATGCGCAGGAGTCGGTGCTGTTGAAGAACAGCAGCGGCGACGTCGAGATCGCGCGCGCCGATCTCGCTGAGCTGCGCAACACCGGCCGCTCGCCGATGCCCGGCGGCTTCGAGAGCCTCGGCGCGGCCGGCCTGCGCGACCTGATCGCGTACCTGTCGGGTCCGTACGCCGGTTGGCGCGTGCTCGATCTGCGCGGCGTCGCGACGCGCAACTCGCTGACCGGTTTGTACGACCATCGCCGGCCGAACGAGATGCTGAAGCCCAAGGAGTTCGGCGTGCTGCCGATCCGCGGCGTGCCGTTCGAGCTGCTCGATCCGGCGCGCGCGCAGAGCGGCTGCAACGCGATCGTGCTGAAGGGCGGCAGCGCGGCCGACTGGGACTGCAAGCTGCACGCGCCCAAGCGCGTCGAGCTCACGGTCGGCGCGCAGGTCGAGCGCGTGCACGTGCTCGGCGGCATCGCGGCGTGGGGCTATCCGTTCCACAAGCAGAAGGACCCGATCCTGAAGTGGACGTGGATCTATGCGGACGGCGCGAGCGAGGAAGTCGTGCTGCACAACGGCGTCGAGTTCGGCGACTGGATCGCGCGCCACGAGGTGCCGGGCTCCGAGTACGTCGACGGCGTGCTCGCCGACGATTCGTGGGGGCAGCTGCGCTACCACGCGCTCGCGCCGAAGGAGCAGAAGCCGGTCGCGAAGATCGCGCTCGAGAGCTACGACACGCTGTACGCGCCGACGATCCTCGCGCTGACGGCCGAGCTGCCGGGCGCGGCGGTGGTCGCGCAACCCGAGCGAGCGCCGGAGCTGCCGGAGGGCCCGCTCGACGCGCTGATCTTCGGCGGTGGCTCGAGCCACGACTTCGGGAAGTGGTTCCGCGACGCCGATCTCGCGAACCTGCGCGGGGCGAAGCTCGTCGCGGGCTACACCGAGCGCGTCGAAGAGCTCGCCGCGGCGCTCGAACGCACGAAGGTCCTCGTGCTGTGCAACAACCAGCCGATCGCGGACGTCGCGCTGCGCGCGCGCATCTTCGCGCACGTCGACGGTGGGGGCGGGCTTCTCCTGCTGCACCCGGCCTGCTGGTACAACTGGGCCGACTGGCCCGAGTACAACCGCGACCTCGCCGGCGGCGGCGCGCGCAGTCACGAGAACTACGGCGAGTTCGAGGTCGTGCGCAGCGCGGCCGAGCACCCGCTGCTCGAAGG
>SCVU01000655.1 GCA_004296785.1 Planctomycetota bacterium | reverse complement strand
GCGCAAGCGCGCGGCGGGCCACCGGTCTGTCCGCGCAGATTCCTGGCGTCGGAGTCGTTCGAAGATCGCGCTCGGCGCGCTCTTCGCGGCCGCGTCGTTGTTTGCAGCGTGCGGTGGCGGCGGCGGTGGCGGCGGCGGCGGCGCTGACTCCGGCGACGGCGGCAGCGGCGGCGGGAGCGATCCGTACGACGAGCCCGACGAGCCGCTGAACCTCGTGCCCGGCCAGGTCGTCGCCTCGCTCGAGGTCGTGCTGCCGTGGAGCCCGACCTTCGTGCTGCACGGCACGGTGCCGCTGCCGAAGGGCGCGTACCTGCCCGAGGAGAACGAAGTGCCGTTCGCCGTGCTCGACTGGGACGGCACGCCGCTGGAAACGCAGGTCGAGGTCGTCAGCCGCTACGCAGCCGCATCCGACGGCGCCGACGTCGTCGAGGTGCTCGCGACGGTGCACCGCAATCCCGGCCTCGCGCACACCGACCGCGCGCAGTACGCGCTCGCGGTGCTCGCGTCGCCGCTGCCCGCGCCGACCGCGAGCGATGCGATCAGCGCGCTCACCGACGGTCCCGACGGCGTGCCCGCGGCGCTGCAGAACCTGCTCGGGAACGAGAGCGGCATGCTGCTGACCTCGCGCGACGTGTTCGATCACCTGTACCTGTCGCGGCCGCTCGCGACGAGTTCCGTCTTCGAGGTGCGCAAGCTCGGCGCCGCGCGCACGACCGTGCGCGCGTGGAGCCCGCTGCTGCCGGTCGCCCCGACCGCCGGTCCGACCGGCACGCTGTCGTGCCTGCTCGGCGTGCACGCGTACCTGACCGCGACGGCCGGCTCCGACATCCTGCTGCTCGACCTGCGCTTCACGAACGCCGGCGACGGACACGACGCGCAGGACGACGTCGACGATCCGCAGGGCAAGGTCTACTTCCAATCGCTCGAGCTGACGCTGCCGAACGGCTGGAACGTCGTCCAGAGCGTCGACGATCCGGCCGACGGCACGCCGTACGTGCTGAGCGGCGAGACGGTGTTCCCGCTGATCGCGGAGCAGGCGGGCGGCGCGCTGCACGTCGTGCCGTCGCAGGGCCAACTGCACCGCCGCATGGCGATCTGCCCGATCGGCACCGAGGGACGCGCGCGCTCGCTGCTGGACGGCGAGGGTCTCGCGTTCGCGCGCCGCGGCCTCGACCCGGTCGGCGGCGGCGAGTACTGGTCGTGGTGGAACGAGGACAGCGCGCGCTACTTCCCGCAGCGCTTCCGCCTGCCCTCGCTCGCGCACGTCGGGATCAACTACCTGCGCTCGCAGCTCGCGTCGGAAGCGGCGAACCTCGAGGCGATCCTCGAGAACGGCACGGCGCTGGGCGACTGGCCGGTGCAGCTCGGCCAGCTCGGCTGGGCGCACGCGTACGGCGTGCAGTACGGCGCGATGACCGGCGGCAACGAGATCAACCTGACGCAGGGCTCCGACGTGCTCGAGGCGGCCAGCCCCGAGGGCTACCACAACCTCGAGCTCGTGCACCGGATGCAGAGCGATCGCCAGCCGAACGCGCTGTACCACAAGGACGGCCGGCCCGCGCGCCTCGAGGACTGGCTGCAGCAGGACGGCCAAGGCCACACGTTCATCGACTGCTACTTCTACATGAAGCTCAACGGCAGCCAGGATCCGTTCGGGCTCAAGACGCCGCCGACGTTCCAGGCGAATGCCGTCGCGTTCGGCGGTCTGCAGCCGGCGTACGAGGCGAACCTGCTCGCGTACGAGCCGCACGACATGCAGCACCTCGTGCGCTACACGCGCGCGGCCAAGGCGCTGGCGTGGATCGGCAACGACGAGCTCGCCAAGGACGACCTCGCGATGCAGGCCGAGCTCGTGCGGCTCTCGTACCACCCGTACTACAACTCGGCGTACGAGAACGTGCAGGAGACCGGCATGCTGGCCGACCTGCAGTACGTCGCCGCACACCCGTACCGCGGCGTCGACTTCGGCCGCGGCGAGGGCTGGGGGCTCGACGCCGTCGTCGCCGCGTACTCGCTCGCGACGCCGACCGACCGCGCGCGGATGCGCGCGTGGTTCGACGACGCGACGACGGTCGTCAGCAACGGTCAGGTGCCGTGCAGCGGCCTGCTGATGGCCGCCGTCTACGTGAAGTTCCTGAACGGCAAGTACCGCACGAGCCAGATCATCGAGCAGGCGATCATCGACAACGCGGTGCGCGGCATGCTCGAGAGCGTGTACCTGAACGAGGACCCGGTGCGCAGCGCGATGCTGCGCGACTTCCTCGCGTCGAGCGCGCAGGGCGTGATCCGCAACGCCGCGTGGAACCACAACGCGCACGCGCCGTGGCGCCAGATCGCGACCGGGCCGCTCAACGTCAACGCGGGCGTCTATTGTTCGAGCGTGCCGGGGGACGGGCACTCGAGCGACACCGACAGCTTCCAGATCTGGCCGACGTTCGCGTGGGGCTACGAGATCGAGCCGCAGGCGCTGTTGCTGACGCGGGCGGCCGAGATGGCCGGCGGCGGCTCACTGATCGGCGCGCTGGAGAACTCCGGGCTCTCGAATCTGCACAACCGCGCGCCGCTGCTCGCGCTGGCGCAAGAGCTCGCGTACGGACTGCCGATCGCACCCTAAGCCGCGGGAGAAATCGAACCGATAACGGCGGGCGATGCCGCCGCGCGCCCACCTCCCGTTCGTCGAGACCCTGGTCGCCGAGCTCGCGGCGGCGCCGTCGCGCGATGCCTGCGACCGCGCGTTCCTGCAGGCGCTCGCGCGCCTCGAGCTCGGCAGCGCGGCGTCGCTGTGGCGCTGCGCGGAGCCCGAGTCGCAAGGCGGCGCGGCGCGCTGGCGAGCGGTGCGCGCGTGCGGCGCCGTCGAGCATCTGCCCGCCGAGGTGCGACTCGCCGCCTGCGCGGCCGCGGCCGACGACGTGCTCGTCCCCGCCGGCGTCCTGCGGGTGCGCGGGCCAGCGGCCCAGCTCTTCCTCGCCGACTGCCGCGCCGATTCGGCGCAGGCCGAGCTCGCGCACGCGCTGTTCCTCGTCTGGTCGAGCGCCGACGCCGCGCTGCCGGCCGGCGATCTCGAAGCCGCGGCGCTGCCGTCCGCCGCGCGCGGCGGCGCGCCGACGCTCGTCGAGCTGCTGCGCGCGCGCTGCGACGGCCCGTGCCTGCGCCTGGAAGGGCTGCCGGCGCGGGCGCTGTCGACCCCGCTCGCGCCTGGACTGACTCAGGTCTTGGACGAGGTCCTGGCACCGCTGTCCGGCGATCGCTCCGCGAGCGTCCGCGTGTTCCAAAGCCGCGGCCCGCGCGCCGGGCTCGTGCTCGTGCTCGAGAGCGCGGCCCCGTCGCTGGCGCGCGCCGCGCCGGCGGCCGTCCGCTCCCGCGGCGGCGCGTGGAGCGCCCATCCGACGCCGCAGGGTGGATCGCGTTGCCAGGTGTGGCTCCCGGCGCTGTGAGGCGGGCCCGCCGCGGCGAAGAATTCGCTGGCATGGATTGGCACCCGGTCTAGAATGGGGCCGTGGGAGCAATCCCACGGAGTTCGCCGGGAGACCGCCGCGAGTTGCGAGCCTTGCGGTGGTCAGGGAAGCCCGGCGAAGCCTCCTGAAAAGGTTTGGCGATTCGGCAAGGGTTGCTGAGCCTTTGCTCTGTCGAGGTCCTGCTACATGCGAGCCAGCGGGACCTCACGAGACGACAGGGCCTCCTCTCTCCCCCGGGCCGGTGGTCACCGATCACCGGCCCTTTTTCGTCGGCGCGCGCTGCGTGCGCGTCAGCCGAAAGGCGCGCTTCAACCGACCAGCTCGTCGATCGCGCCGACGCAGCGGCCCGCCGCCTCGAACGCGCGCACGCGCAATCCGTCGCGATCGAGCAGCGCGATGCGCGCGCCGTGCGGATCGAACCCGTCGAGCAGCGCGACGTCGGACGGCGCCTCGACGTCCTCGCACAGCACGCCGCGCACGTTGCCCGAGCGCCCGATGCGCAGCAGCCGCGCGGCATCGCCGGCCGTGCACGCGACGCCGCTGCCGTCGTCGAACACCGCGACCGACGCGAGGCCCGCCACCGCGCCGCGCTCGCGCACCTGGAACGCGAAGTGGAACTCGCCGTCGCGGAACACCTGCACGCGCCGCGCGAGCGCCTCGAGCACCCACACGTAGCGACCGGCCGCGCGCACGCGCCGCGCGCCGCGGAACGGCTCGCGCGGATCGCCGAGGCTGCGCAGCCGCGCGCGCGCGCGCCCGGACTCGTCGAGCAGTTGCACCGCGGCGCGGCGCACGCCGCCCTGCGCGAGCCACAGCCGCAGCGGATCGCCGTCGCCCGCGCAGGCGAGCCCGAGCGGCTCGGACAGCGTTCCGAGCCCGTCGCGCGGCGCCGACGGCCACGCGCGCAGCGCCGCGAGCTGTGCGCCGAACAGATTGACGCAGCGCACGAGCGCGTGCTCCGGATCGGCGATCCACAGCCGGTGGTCGGCGTCGACGTCGAGACCCGCGCAGCCCGCGCGTCCCGCGGCTCCGGCCTCCAACGCCATCCACGGCGTGAGCGCGCGGCCCGAGACCTCGAACGCGCGCCAGCGCGCCGGACAGCCGGGCCACGCGACGTACAGCGTGCGGCCGCGCGCCGCCAGCGAACCGCTCACGCCGACCTCCGCGCCGCACCGCGCGCCGCGCGCAGCACGATGCGCACGAGCTCCGCGCGCGCGCGCACGCGCAGCGGCAGGCCGAGCGCGCCGAGCCCGCGGCTGACGATCAGCGTGCCGCGCGGGCCGTCGATGCGATCTCCGGGATGGCGCGGCGCGAAGC